>CALGPA010000101.1 GCA_937960795.1 uncultured bacterium
CAGTAGTCTCCAAAAAAGACTGATCAAGCATAGCCTCCGGGCTTTTTCATTAGCTCCGGAGGCCATTTTCTAGCAGCAATCTCTCCACCCGGTCACATGACGCTGTCTATCGAGGCTGAAGGGACAAAAGATCCTGCAGCATCTCAGGCTCCAATTTGCGCTTGTCAAAGAGCATGAATACCGGCTCTATCACTTCCCCATTTTGCGGGTTGATCCGGCTATAGCACATGTCTAGGCTGCGCATGAAATCCTTGTTTGAGCTCATCGACAAAGCTCTGTTTGAAAAGCTCATTAAATGAAGATTCATCTCATCCACTCTGACCCGGGATATGCAGCCTTGGTCACCACGATGCAGCATCAGATGAGAATTTCGATATTCGTGCCACCGGTTCTTCGCATCGGGATATGAAAACACCGCATTGGGCATCACATTCTGCGGATGATAGTGTGTCGCTACTCCAAATGCGAGATATCCCGCTTTTTTAATCCCCTGCACTATCTTGACCATCACCATCAAAATCGGCAGTCCCGGGCTACTCAGATAGTATTGCCGATAGACCAGCCCTTTCAGAGGTTCAAAATGGGTGATTTCACTCTCCCAAGACAGCCCCTGCCAGAGATTTCCCTTTTGATCTTCCAGCTTTGCCTTCTTGAGGATGTGTCTGTCCTGCATAAAGTTGATCGGCTTCACCGATGAGGGCGAGCACAAAATCCCGCCGGGATAGGGATTGAAGGAAGAGCGAGGCACGAAGCCCTGCGGGATGGGATCCAGCCATTGTGTCCCATCCAATTCCAAACTCGCTATGGTGGGCAAAGCACTGTTCTTTTTTGCCATTATCCTGAGGATGCCGTTATCCATGCTGAGGCTGTCCTCATCCTCTGTATAGCTGATGCTGCCGGATCTATGCAGCAAGACGCGCGGATGATTGACGCTGAAAGACGGATAGTCGATCCTCGTGTCCAAGAGCGCGATCGGCTCATTTGGCAGCGGGAGGGTGATGTTCTTGTCATTTTCCGCATCTGCTGAGAAGCCCAAACTTGGCAGCCGCAGAGAGCCTTTGACCCCCATCTGCTGATGGTGCACCACCTTCAGATCAAGCTTCTCATCGTAGAAGGGATTGTTACCATTAAGCACAATATCTGCCGAAAATTCCCGAGGGATCTTGGCTTTTTCTTCGCGCGTCGCAAAATCCCGGAAATGGTAGGCACTGAGAAAAGTATCCGGATAGATTTTCAGGGGCGGGCTCTGCATGTCCGGCAATGCCTTGATCTTTGCTAGATCCATCTCAAAGGAGATCCACCAACGATCATATCCCGGCTTCCAAAGCTCATCCCAAGTAATCCCCGTGCTGATCCTCCCGTTATCAAAAAATAGCCAGGGTTCACTCAGATCGTTGATATCAAAATCCGACAAGCACTCTGCCTCCATCTCCGGGGCAAGAGTGATCATGCGGTCTCTGTTGATAAAGCTAAACCCGGCAGTCTGAGTGGCAAAGCACTCCCTCACGCAAAGCGGTTCATGCTCTTGGGGGATCTCCTGAAAGCGAAGCCGCAGTTGCATCTCACCACTCCCATACAGCTCATAGATCTTGCTGAATCTGAGGCCGACATGCTTTTTGCTCTCGTAAAAAAGCTCCAGCATGGCCATATCATCTCGGCAGTCAAAGACCATATTCACGGCATCTTCATTGTCAAATTCCGCACCAAATGGCCGCCCAAAGTCCGAGGGGCGGCTGTAGACGCAGTTTCCCCGATTTGTGACCAGATATCCCCAGTTTTTCTGCTCCGTCAATGGAATCTCAAAGTAGCTCGAGCCGCAGATTAACATGGCTTTGTCTTTGCTGCGCTTGGCGTCGGTGCCACTAAGACAGGGCAAGATGATGTCCGGATGAAGCGTAAACTGCATTGGCGCTTTGCCGTCTGACGACAATTCTGCAAGGACTTCGGCGGCATAGAAGCAGGATCCTTTGAGGATGATATCCAGCGGGTGCACTATCTTTTCCTTGGCTTTGAGCCTCAATCCCAGCTCAGTTTGGCAAAGACTCAGCCTTGCGTCTTCTGGAAAGCTAAGCTTTAGCTCACAAGCTCTTTCCAGATTGTTCTTGATGCTGAGATAGAGGATTTCGGGATCTCCCGTTCGCAGCAAACGCTTTGCCTTCAGGCTCAGCTCGATCGGATAGCGAACTTTCTGGGAGTTTCCCACGATGATGGATTTCCCGGCTATCACCAGCTCGCTCTTCACTCCCGGGAGGGCTTCCCACTCGCTAAAGTCCTTCGTGATGGGCAACAGGCTATATTCGGCGTTGAGCCTCAGCTCGGGCCGGGCATGACCTTGATAGCTGAAGTCAAAATCAATATTGTGCTCAGGGCGGCTGTGGATCTGAATATCCTCAAATGCCGGATTAAAGCAGTCATAGGCATATGATATCATGTGTTTGGTGCCAAAGACAGGCTCTGCGACTGCCAGGGATGAGCGAAAATAAAAGTCTTCACACTCGATCTTGGTGATGCTGCGCGACACTTTGTCAAAGACGACTCTTAAGCTTCTGCCATCTTTTTGCCAGAGATAGGTATAGAGGATAAAGCCGGCTTCCTCCTCTCCATCGGGTTCGACCTTCAGATCGCGCACGAGATCATCATACCAATCAAAATACTCAAAGTATGGCGCTAAAAGCTCACTGGTCAACAGCCCGGGCAAAAAATTGATCAGATAAGTAGCGCTGGCTTCCAGCTTCTGCCAAAAGAAACCGCACTTTTTATACAAAGGGACAGCTTTGGTATTGCCTGCCCATGTATACAAGCTGATGATAGGCATATTCAAAGATGCTGCCTTGAGCACACAGCGTTTGAGAAGCTCTTTGCCCAGTCCCGTCCCGTGATGGGAAGGCAGGACATTGAGCATGCCGACATTGGCAAGCTTCTCTTCGTCCCTATAAAGATTCACATAGCCCACTACGCGCTCACCTTCCAGAGCCAGATATCTGGCAATTGCGGTGCTATTTGCCTCTTCTTCCAATATCTGAGCTTCACTATAGCTAAACAGATGTCCATTCCAAGCTTCAGTGCTTTGGTTCCACATCTCTGCCAAAGTCTTGGCATAGCGAGGTTCGTAGTCACAGATCAAAATGTGGCTATTGTCTTGCTGCATATGCTCTCCTATTTGAGATTTCTATTCGACTGTGCTCTGCACAAGTCCAAGAAAGATTTGCCCGACGGCATCTGCTGTCAATAATTTTCTTCTGGGATCTGATGATGCTTCTTCGCTTTTGTGGAAATGCTTCGTCACTCTAAGGCCAGCGAAGTGAAGCTTGGGAAAATGGTGATCTCCGGCGGGCTCTTGCCACCGACAAAGCACACACAAAAAAGCCACTCGAAACTCGAGTGGCTATCTGTCATATGATAGGTTTATTTAGAATTTCCAGCTCAAACCGATGTTTCCGGAGAGAGAATTTGTGTTGTATTTTCCGGTCATATTGTTTGCAGTCTGATCCGCGTCCGTAATCTCACGTTCGGAGAAGATCACCCATTGTAGGTTGGCTTCCAGGTCGATGATTCCGAGATTTTGTCCCCAGCCCAGATTCAAGCTGATCTTGTCGCTGATATCTGAGATTGTGGGGATCTGAGTGGATTCCGGGATCGGGGATTGATCGTAAAACGCACCGGCTCTGAGCCTTGTGGCGCCCAAGTCATATTCTCCGCCGATGCTGATGCGGTGGGTATTTTCCCAATCGAAGACCAAGACACTTTCGGTGGTTCCGAGGACTTCGTCGGGATCCTTCATCTCGACCTTCACTTCATCAAGGCGTTCCCACATGGTGTAGGCATAGTCCAGGGTGATGGTCAGATTCGGGATTCTTGTGGAGGCGATTCCGATGCCGATCTCGGCGGGAAGCTTGAGATCTGCTTCAATGTCGGATTTTCCGCCCTTCTTCTGTGGAGGGACGGG
>CALGPA010000102.1 GCA_937960795.1 uncultured bacterium
CTCACTTCGTTCGACTTTCCGGAATGACTAATGTATGGCTGCTAGGTAATTTCTATAGATTCCGGATACTCCCTCCACAATATACGGGCTAGGGGTTTTCTCATCAGCTGGCTTCTGTTTCACCAAATAGCCAGTTTCAGGAGGCAATCAAGACAATGGCATTGGCAGTTTTCTCATCAGCTGGCTTCTGTTTCACCAAATAGCCTCTTGTGTAGTTCCTGAGCCCGGCAAAGGAGGCCATCGGGAGGCTATCGTGAGACTCGCAAGAATCCAGAGACCATCAATCTGCCTCGATAGTTGATAAAGCTAAGCTATATCACTCCTATATGCTATATACATCAAAATCTATATGATAGTCAAAAAGAAAAAGATTATCTTTGCTAAGTCAGGGCATTGGCAGGATCGTAACTTGGAATATATGGCGTGCTCATACCTTCCTCACCGGTCGCTCACCGGTCGAGAGAGCAAGGGGTGAGAAGATAAGGACTTACGCGTTTCTCCCAAAAAGTGTAAACCAAGCTCAAACATTGGTCAAAGAAAATGCCGGGACAAATATCCCGGCTCAATCTTATCAGCAGTGCTGATCAATCTTAGCTATTTATCCTCAGAGATTCCAGAAGACTTTTCTGCAATTCTGGCTTTTCCTTGAGATCGCTTTCGGCGAGGAAGTCAATCCGCTGTTGGAATCTATCTTTGAGAAGGTCGATGTATCTATCGGGGTTGTCTCTTTTCTCGGGGTGATAGAGATCATAGTATCCCGGAAGGATTTTCTCGATGGAATCGCGGGTAGGGATCATCGCGTTGGGCAAGATATCCCAAGCTTCCCACTCGATTTGATCGGTGAGAATAGCTGTTTGTAGTGTCAGTGAAGTCTTGAGCGGAATAGCTTCGAGCTTTGAGTCGGATTCTTTCCAATATCCACGAGAATTGAAGCAATAGAAGTCTGCTCCTTCTTCGGCGACGTGCAAGAATGCTTCCACATCGCGATAGAGCTCATAGACCCTGAATGGATTTGCGAAGGGCTCGAAGACGAGCTTATTGAGTTCTTCTTCCGTGACGTTTTCAGCCCTGTTTCTTTGGGTCATCAGAGCAGCTCCCATGGCGACGGCAAGGTGTTTGTCCTTGAGCTTAATGATGGGCGGCAGGACGCTGTCTTTCATCAGCCAGACCAAGGCTTTTGGGAATCTGCAGCGATTGACGTAGTTACCCAGAAGGCGGCGATCCAGCAGTGCTCTGCCGTTTTGGTTGCGCAGATCTTGTCCGACGGGGAGGCGTTTGCCATCCAAATCGAGGATGGCATGATTCATCACAGCGAGGGCATATCTCCAATCCGGATGGTCGGTGGGGCGAGAATCGGTCTTGTCAAAGAGGGTTGGCTCCCAGGCTCGGCAGACTTTGTTTTCCAGATCTATCTGAAAAGCGTCGTCGTGCAAAACTACTTTTGAAAATCCTTTGGGCAAGGTTCCGGCATTATCATGAGAATTTGTATGACTGGATTTCCCGGTTCCGGAAAGACCATAGAAAGCGATGGATCTTTTTGCGAATTTGTGGAATGAGCTGTCCTCACAGGTGCCAAAATCAATCTCTTTGATTCCGCCGTGACAGGCTGCCATTCCGATCCTGATTCCGGAGGTCCATGCCAGGGTCAGGGTTCCTTTTTTTCTCTCGCCAAAATAGCGCATGCCGAGATTGACGATGACATTGTGTTTTTCATCGACCAATGCCAGCTGAGGTGCACCCACGTTGTTGTAAAAGGGATCGTTGCAAGTCCACTCATTGAAGCCGATGAGGATGATGTCTTGGATTGGCAGATCAGGACTTGCTTCATACTTCTCTTTGACTGACTCGTATGGGGCAAAATTTAAGAGCCAGTTATAGAGATTCGCCACATCACTCTCGGTGGTGATAAATGTGGCTTTGATCATCAGGTCATCATCCATTCCCAAGACAGCTTCAGCCTTGATCAAGGGGTGATGCTGCATCTGCCAGACCGCTTCGCGGAAGTCTCCTTCCAGCTTATTTTTGTTTGCAGAGTCCAGGCGATGGTAGAATCTTCTGGCCTTAGCAGTACGTCCGATGATCTTGCCATGGCAATCGTTTAGCACTTTGGCATCTTGGGGTAGATTGTGAAGTTTGACAAATTCCGGGCACATGGGCAGATCAGTGATCGTCACTCCCGGCTGTTTTGATGCCATTTGATAGGCTTCTTTAAGATCGATTTTGCGCACGAGATGGTTGTTCATCAATGTCTCCGCTATTGCGCGGATGGGAGACATAGCTTTGAGGTCGCTATAATACGCGGCGCTACTCTTGCTTGCCATCGTTCCTCCGTGTATGGCTATATTTTGATATTCAGGTCAAGTGATGGGCACTTAAAAACTATAGGCTTAAATGTCAAGCAGAGATTTAGATAAGTCCCAGTTCTTTGCCAATCATGTGAAATTTTTCCAATGCCATGTCCAATTGATCTATGGTATGGGTTGCCATAAAGGAGCAGCGGATCAGGCAGCCATTTGGCGGAACAGCCGGAGGAATTACGGGATTGATAAAGACCCCTTCCTCGCCAAGCCTTGCCCACATATGAAAAGCCGTCATCATATCACCCACGACTAGGGGGATGACCGGGGTGCAGCTTTCGCCAGTGTTGTATCCCATTGTTTTGAAAGCATTCATCATATAATGAGTGTTTTCCCAAAGACGCTCGATTCTTTCTGGCTCTTCTTCCATGATCTTGATGGCTGCCAAGACACTGGCTGTCGAGGCAGGAGGCAGGGATGCACTGAAGATCAGAGCGCGGGATTTGTGTTTGAGATAGTGAATGAGGGGTTCATCAGCCGCAATGAATCCACCTACAGAAGCCAGGGACTTGCTAAAGGTTCCCATAATGAAGTCTGTCTTATCCGTCAGACCAAAATGCGCGGCAGCTCCGGCACCCATTTCGCCAAGAACTCCCAAAGAATGGGCTTCATCCACCATCAGATTGGCTGAATACTTCTGAGCGAGTGCGGAGATCTCGGGGAGATTCGCAATGTCTCCCTCCATGGAGAATATGCCATCCACTGCGATGAGCGCATTGTGCCCTTCGATCTTTTGCAGAGTGCGCTCAAGTGATGCCATATCGTTGTGATTGTAGCGCAGCATGATGCCATCTGACATGCGACAGCCGTCGATGATCGATGCATGATCATATTTGTCCGTGACGATATAGTCTTTTTTGCCGATGATGGCTGAGATGCAGCCCACATTTGCTTGATATCCTGTGGGATAGGCCAAGGCTGCTTCTTTGCCGACCAAGCGAGCTAGCTCTCTTTCGAGTTCCAGATGGATATCCAATGTTCCATTTAGGAATCTGGATCCGGCACATCCACTGCCGTACTTTTTCATTGCCTCGATCCCGGCTTCTTTGACCTTGGGATGAGTGGTGAGTCCAAGATAGCTGTTTGAGCCCATCATTAGCATCTTTTTGCCATTGCAGATCACTTCGGTGTCTTGTTCCGAGCTGATCTCCCGAAAATATGGATAATAGCCCATCTCCATGGCTTTGCGGGCATCGGTAAAACTGAAGCATTTGTCCAATATGCTCATTCGTTTCCTCTTTATATGATTCTATATTCTTTAAGATTTGTGTACAAGACTGTTATCAGAGTGTAAACTAAAAATACTAAGGGCACAGAGATCAGCATCCACAGGATTCCGCCATACCATCCTCCCGCGAGAACGGTCAAAAGTACCAATAGAGGATGCATGTTTATCGTAGTCCCGACTACGACCGGATAGACAAGGTTATTATCAACCACCTGAGTGAGATACATCGCAAGAGCAGCATAGACCATCTGAATGAAGGGTCCGCCATCAAAGAAGACCGTCGCAACTGCCAGCGCGCCACCAAAGAAAGGACCAAAATATGGGATGATATTGGCAACTCCGGCGGATATTCCGATCAGGACAGGATTGCTGACTCCAACGATCTGCAAAGCAATGGTCGCCAATATGCTCACAGCGATTACCTCAAAGACCATAGCACGCAGATAGGTGCCGACCGTCTTATCGATCCTCCCTATAATGATGATCGAAAGCTCAAAAAAGCGGTTTGAGCTGAGCTTGAGCAAGCTGCGGCGAAACTTGAACTTATCCTTGAGCAAAAAGAAGCTGATCAGAGGGATCATCCCAATGAAGGACATCGCGGATATGATCGTGGAATAGTGATCCACCAAAAACTTGGGTAGCTTCGCCATAAAATCCGTTGCATTATCAAGCGCGGCCGTAAATTGCTCTCCCAAGTCCAAGCCGGGGATCTGGGCGTCAAGGCCTAGGACAAAGTCGTAAATCCCGCTCAAAAAAGGAATCTGCATCAAGATCTCGCCGCTCATGGATTCATCATGACCGAGGATGGTGATCAGGCTGTTTGCTTGGGTCATCAATTCCGGGATCAGCCTGCTCGTAAACCAAGCTATGATGCCGATCACGCTCAGATACAATAGCAGGACGCTCAACCAACGCGGGATCTTGCGATGCTCCAGCCAAGTCACTCCGGGATCTAGGATATAGGAAAAGATCCATGCCGCTATCAGATAGGAAAAGACCCATCGATAGAAGATGAGCCCGGCTACAATCACTATAGCCAGAAGTATGTAAAAGATGGACTTAGTCCAGTTCATCGCTCTTCTGGTCTAGGCTTCCAAAGATGAAAGATGCAAAGTCTTGGCAGATTGCGTGGTAGATCTTGAGTCCACAGCGGGGACGAGCATCGATATAGTCCATTAGGTCTGATTTTGCGATCGCATCCACCTGCACATCCGTGGCGGCAGTGGCGGTGCCGGTGCGGCTATCTCCATGAAACATATCAAGAATGCCTAGGTGCTCCATCTGCCCCAAGATCTTTTCTTGACTGCCACCATACATGCCTTCCAGCTTGATCTCTCCACTGCGGATAAAATAGATGACTTCAAGGGGATATTGGGCTTCGAAGATCACCTCACCCAAAGAAAAGCTGCGCTCATGAATCCGCTCTGAGAGCAGATACAGATCATAGGAACTAAGCTTGGCAAAGACCGGATAGTCCCGAAGACGGAGATAGTCCTTGGGGCCGGAAAATAGAGAAAGAAACCATGTCCAAAGTGAATTCACAATCACCTCACTTCGCTTTCCTGACAAGCGGCACAAAAGAGCACGGACTATCCTGACGGATCTCGAGCTCACCTTCTTGTTTGGTGATTACAATGAGGATCTGATGCTGCGAATCCCCCACGGGGACGACCATGATGCCACCCTCGGCAAGCTGCTCGGTCAGGCGCATGGGAATCTCTTCTGCTGCGGCAGATACAATGATCTTGTCAAAAGATTTGTAGGCAGGATATGCCTTTTGCCAGCCCTGCCATCCATCACCAATCCTAAAAAATACGTTTTTAAACCCGGCTGATTTGAGGATCTTCTGTGCGGAAAGAGAAAGCTGGTCGTGAAGTTCCACGGTGCAGACCTCATCTACGATGGATGCCAAAAGCGCGGTCTGATATCCGCTGCCGGTGCCGACCTCCAAGACCTTGTCCGTGGGGCGCAGCTTGAGAAGGCTCATCATCAAAGCTATCATCAGAGGCTGCGAAATGGTCTGTCCCAGATTCAGGGGTAAGGGTTGATTCCGATAGGCATATTCTCGATACTGCGGCAGGACATAGTCCTCTCTGGGAATTTTGGCAAAGGCGGACAGAATATCCGCATCTGCGATCCGATTGTGCTTGAGCTCTTCGACCAATATCGCCCTTTGATCTTCAAAACGCATCTTGAGCTATACCTCCAAAAGATGGCGGGATTCAATCCAACTGAGGATCGGCGGGAAACCATCAGGATCAGTGAGTTCAAAGCCCAAAGGTGTGATCGAGATGTAACCCTGACTTACGGCCTCAGAATCAGTGCCGCTCTCATGGTCCCACTCAGGTTGATTTCCTCCCACACGATATGAGAAGCTATCCGCGGTCTCATCTTTGACCGTCACAAAATTGTAGTAGCGGCGATGACCCGTCTTGGTCAGCCGCACTCCCTTTACTTCATCATGAGCGATGTTTGGGAAATTGATGTTTAGAACGCGATTGGGGCGGGCCAGCTCATAGATCCCTTCTTGCATGAGAGCCATAAACCAGCGGGTGGCTTCGTCATAGAGCTGATCTTGATAGGCGTTGATCGAAAGAGCTATGGCTTTGTAGCCCAGCATGGAAGCCTCCACAGCACCTGCAACGGTGCCGGAATATAGGACATCTTCGCCCATGTTTTGACCGGCATTGATCCCGGATATCACGAGATCAATCTCGCCTTTGATGATCTTCTGAAGGGCTATCACGACGCAGTCTACGGGAGTGCCGCTGATCGCCCATTCATCCTCAGCGATTCGCTTGGCGGTGATATCCTTGCGCAGAGTAATCGAGTGTGAAGCGGCAGAGCGCTCACTATCGGGAGCCACCATGATGATCTTGTGTCCAAATTCTTTTAGTGCTTTCTGCAAAGCCCGGATTCCCGGGGCATTGATGCCGTCGTCATTTACCAATAAGATTCTCAAAATATGCTCCTTAATAAAGTATCGATGTGAAAAGATAGATGTAGGCAAAGCCGACGATAACAAGCAGCGTCAAAACTATGAACAGCCAATGATGCAGCACAAAACTGAGGAATCGGTTGCGCCGTCTTCGACGACGATATCTGCCCTTGCTCTTTGGCGTAAAAATATAATGCGAGAATGGCACTTTCATCCTGCTGGCGACACGCATGTTTGCCTGAGCCGGCGTGAGCCATTTGACCTTGGATCTTTCATCCAAAAAGGGATAATACCCCAAGGACAGATAGTGCTGTATCCGTGCTTCAGAAAAGCCTTCTACGTCCTTGGGATCTAGTTCTTTGACAATTTTACTCTTATGCTTTGCCATTTTTTCTACCTTTATATTATATTGCTTTTAAATGCAGCCAATTTGTCAAGTGGAATCTTTCCTAAACCCAAAAATGCAAGCGATGGATCCCATGTTCCTGCCCATAAGCCACTAGATCGGTATTCGTCGATGCAAGCAAAGAGAAATCTTGACACATAAAGGCGATGAGATTTATACGATACGTAATCTGCTGATTTCGAGGGAAGAAAACAAGTTCCACCCTGCAGTTAATCAGAATTTATTAAGGGATGCAGACTTTTTCCCGATAGTGGAATGGATATTGCACAAAGAAATGATGTGGATCTATCGCTTGCGAAAAGCGCCCACAAAATGAAGAGATTATTACTAGATGAGGAAATAGATGACATTATTGATCGTAGCGACCTTGGTCCTGATCTTGTACTGGGCCTGGGAGTATCACCGCCACTGCCGGAATGTGGCCTCGATTCCCATCCGCATTCACGTAAACGGCACCAGAGGGAAATCCAGCGTTACCAGGTTGATCGCAGCCGGGCTTAGGGCCGGCGGTAAAAAGACCTTGGCAAAGATCACCGGAACTCTGCCACGCGTTGTGTTGAAAGACGGCAGAGAAGCCGCCATCATCCGCTTGCAAGGGGCAAACATAATCGAGCAGAAGTATGTATTCCGATATGCCGCTAATGAAAAACCGGATGCCATTGTGATAGAATGCATGGCAGTCAATCCGGTCTTCCAGTGGATCACGGAGCGGAAATTCGTAAAAAGCACTATCTCGGTGATTACGAACTGTCGGCCTGATCATTTGGACTTGATGGGAAACTCAGTTCAAAGCGTCACTTTGAGCTTGGCAAACACCATCCCTCATGGGGGAGTCTGCTATACATCCGAAGTTCCGCAGTATAAGATCCTTCAGAAGGCAGCCAAAAGTCGCAAGACGCGCATCCATCAAATCTTGCCCACGGATGTGACACCGGAAGAGCTGGCGAAGTTTCGTTATATTGAACACAAAGAGAACGTGCAGCTTGCTCTTGCTGTGTGTGCTGAAGCGGGAATTCCTCGCGATGTAGCTCTTAAGGGAATGCAATCAGCGCATCCCGATCCCGGCGCATTGAAGAAATATCATATAGCAGATCGTGGCAAGGAGATCAATTTCTACAACGTCTTTGCTGCCAATGACCCGGAATCCACTGTATACATCATCAATATGGTCACTGCCCATCTTAAAGGCGCGGAGACCATCATCGTGCTAAATAGCCGCGCCGATCGTCTTTTCAGGTCTCAGCAATTGATTGATTCTTTGGCTGCTGTGGATTATGACTATCTTCTGCTCACCGGGGAGATTCCCGAAAAAGTAGAAGCCTATGCTCTCAGCAAGAAGATCCCACGTGACAAGATCTTTGCCATGGGACAGCCTTTGACGGAGAAGATCTATCAAAAAGTCTGGGATCTCACTCGCGTTGAATCCCACGTATTGGGAATCGGCAACATAGCCGGAGATTTTAAATATGGCGCTCAGATCGTAGCGCACTTTAAGCATAAAATACCAAAAGCAAATAAAGGAGCTGGTCGTGGTTGATGCAGTAGTACAAGCCGCTGTAGGAATCGGCGTAATAATCAGTCTGATCTTTTCAGAATTACTAGGCGCTTCTGCCGGAGGAATAGTTGTCCCGGGATACATCGCGCTTTATCTTGATAAACCCCTGCAGATTTTAGGGACATTGGTAATCAGTTTGCTCACATGGGGGATCATCCGCCTGATCAGTCAGTTCACTTTGCTTTTTGGCAAACGCAGAATGGTTCTCAGCATCCTGATCGGATTTATACTTGGATGGGCTACTCGCATTATGGTAGTTCAGGAGATCACGATTCACCAATTGCAGATGCAGTCCATTGGCTATATTGTCCCCGGTTTGATTGCCAACTGGTTTGAGCGCCAAGGTTTTTGGAAGACCGTCTCCACAATGGGTGTAGCCGCGGTATTGGTTCGCCTGGTGCTGATGGTAGTATTTGGCGGGGAGGTCTAAGATGTATCGCAAAATGTATCGCCCTAATCTCAAATCCGGCTGGTCTCTCGTCCTGCTCTTTGTGCTTTCCATAGTGTTATACCTGATTGCTTCAAACAGCTACGTCGAGATCCGCACGAATAATTATGAACAAAAACTTGCCGCTGTAAACCTGATGCAGGATTATATTGATGCTCTCACCGATGAGATCATCGCGCGGGACATCGATATAGATCCCATCAACGATCCTTTCCAGACCGGCTTGATCGGTTCGCGCCTGAGCCCCATCACGACCGACCGTGGACTGCTCTCAGAAAAACAAGCAGCGATCAATCCAAACATCGCAGCGATATTTGTAGAAGAGCTCAGCCGTGCCCGCACCGGTGACAAGATTGCCATCGGAATCACGGGCAGCAATCCGGCAGTCAATCTTGCTCTATATGCTGCCATCACTGCCTTGGAGCTTGATCCCAAGATCATAGTATCTCTCTCTTCAGCCTCATACGGCGCAAATCGTGAAGAGCTCACCTGGCTGGACATGGAGGCGATTCTTCAGGATAAAGGGCTGCTCAGCTTCGGTTCCAGCTATGCTTCCATCGGTGGCAGTGAAGACCGCGGGATCGGCTTGACCGATTATGGCATCAATGCTCTGCGCGAGGCTATGGCACGCAACGACGTTCCCTTGATCATGGGCAGCAGCTTGGAAGAAAGCGTTGATCTGCGCATGGAAGCCTATGACCGCATGCTGGATGGAGACGGTCGCTATCGTCTCTTTGTAAACATCGGTGGCGGCTTGGCAAACGTGGGTAGCGAGACAAACGCGAGATTGATCCCTGAAGGCCTCAATACTCGTCTTGCAGAGAGAAACTTCGAGCGTGAAGGCGTGATGATGAAGATGGCAAAGCGCAATGTTCATGTCTTACATATGCGCCGCATCATCCGCTGGGCAAACAACTATCAGCTCAGTTTATCACTGGATGAGAAACCGGTGATTGGAGAAGGAACAGTCTTTAGCTCCACCATCCACAACGTCACTGTTTCCACCATATGCTTGATTATCTTGATCCTTGCCATCATATTTGTAATCATCTTTGATCGTCATGATCGTAGGTTTATGGCAAACATCGTCGATACAGACGATGAGCTTTAGGAGGCTTTTATACATGAAGAAACAATATATAATGATGATCCTGATCTGCCTTATGGGCAGTATCGCCTTAGCCCAAGACTATCGTACCAGCATTTTGGACTTTGAGAATCCCGGAAGCAGACGGATTCGCAGATTCGAAGATGCCAATCATTGGTTTTACCGCAGCTTACCAGAAAAGAGCATGAGCATCAAGACCGAAGATGTCGAGCGCATTCAATTGCGCAGCTTTGGCATAGAAAACTTGCGCAGACCGCATCTGTTTATCATCATCGATGGCGAGCGCAATAGATTTGACCTAAATCTCGATGAACAGCTCAACGGCTACTATATCTATGAGGATATTGAGTTTGACATCCCCCAAGGAACTTCGTCCATCGAAGTGCTATGCTATCAACGCAGCATCTATATGCGTCCTTACAAAATGAGCATCGTGCAGCCGAAGCCGGTGGTCACCCGCCTGCCAAACCGCCAGGTGCAAGCTCATGCCGGGATGATCGACATCACACACAACAATACCAGCAGTGAGTACTACACCTTCAACCCCACTCAAGCCCTGAAATTTACTCACAACAATGGTCGCGAAGCCATAGTCTATGTCCGTGCCAGGCTCACTGATCGTTCTCTACCCGTATTTAGTGTCTATCACAATGGTGAGTTAGTAGAGACCGTCGAATTTAGTCTTGCAAGAACTACCAAATACAGCGCTCAGGGAGTGCGTCACCTCACAATCGGAAGAAGAATTGAGCTACCCGAGAATGCGGATAGCAGTGAATATGAACTACGTGCAGAAAGTGACCATATGTTCATGGCCCGCCCGGTGTTCGTCCAAGAATAGGAGATAGTTATGCCTTTCCCAGAAGATCTCAGCAACGACAAACCCAATACCCGCGAGATATATCCGGATCAACAAGACGACACCAAATCTGAGAACGACAAGAAAGTCCGCAGTCCTCGAGCTTTGGGACGCAAGAAGGATTTTCGTCCCATAATCTTATGCTTGGGATTTCTGCTCTTCTCTTTGGGCTATGGTTACGCTCAGATTGAAGCTGAACTGAGCATGGGCGTCACCTATACAGACAATGTCTTTCAGCTCTCAGATTATGATCTCAGTCGCTGGAAAAACGACCATCCTAATCTCGAATTTGCAGAAACTACAGATGATCTGAATATTGCCACCAGACTTGATCTGGCATACCCAATCCCATATCGCTGGTGGACATTTACCCCGTCTGTCACCGCATCCATCAACCAAAACATCAGTAACACCGATAAGTATCGTCACGACGCGCTTGTCCGATTGAGAGTCGATCGCCACTATTGGAGCCTTACCACCCTCTATGGCTACTATCCATACATCTACTATCGTCACTACACTGATAGCGATGGCTCCAATGAGCTGGAAAAATATAGCTACGAAAGAAACCTTTATCGTGCAGAATTGGTAGTAAGACCCACGCGCAAGCTCACCACCTTTGCCAATATCCGCTATGAAGACCTATATTACAACCAATACTTCACAGAAGCTGATGGCAATCGCATCACCACAGAAGCAGGCGCTCGCTACAGCTTTCCGATCTTCTCCCTGCAGGGCTCATACAGCTACCGCAGCTATGAAAGCACCGGCTACAAAGACGTGGGAGCCGATGATGGCAGCTATGACAGCAATTTCTATCGCGGCGTCCTACGCATGAAGGCAATGCCCATCTCCGGGGAAAGCACGCGCGAACAAAGCTGGCAGCCATATCTGGAATTGGTCAAGGAAGATAGATTCTATCAGGGTGATGGCGATTGGTATGGCGGACGCGCATATCATATATATAACACAAAAGCCGGAGTCAACGTAAAACTCAGCCCAAAATGGAATTTATCTCTTGACTACTTGCACATCTTCAGGAATGTAGATTCACCAAACGATAGCGTGGTTCGCCTAAAGGAATTCAGCGAAAACCGCCTCTCGGCTATGGTGAATTATAAATTCTAAGATGTGAGGATAGCATGGAGTTTAGATCCGAAAAAGACAAAAAGAAGATAAAAGAGTTTTTGGACCTTGTCGAAAACCACAAGATAGAGATCCGTCATTACAAACACCCCGTCTTGGTATGGGCAAATTCCGAAGGAGTCTGCCACTATTCTTTCTGGGAAGAAGAAACCCTTGATCGTTATGGCATCGCCAATGTTGATGGCTGGGATTACGAAGAGGATCTTCTCTTTTGCCCGGACTGGATCTTGGATGAAGAAGATGAAGACGACGAGGACGACGAGGACGACGATCTGGATCTCTGTCGCTTTTGCGAATCTATAAAGAAATGAAGATTTCCATCATCGGCGGAGGCGGATGGGGACTTGCCTTAGCAAAGCTCTTGGCCGAAAATGGACATGAACTTCTCGTATGGGAATACAATCCCAAACACCTCAGAAGCCTCAAAGAAACCCGCTCAAATCCCGCTTTGCTAAAAGGGATCACTCTACCTGAGTGTATCAGCTACACCGATAGTTTCGCTGAAATTGCCGATTTTGACAGCGGGATCATACTCTTGGCAACTCCCTCCCAATTTATCCGCAATACCCTCCGTAGCATCGATGCTCCCATTGCTCAGAAGATCTGGAGTTCCCCCAGCCTCGAGGCAATCGTCAATGTGGCTAAGGGCATCGAGCAGAACAGCTTAGAGACCATCGACCAGATCCTTTTCTCTGAGCTGCCAAGTGCCGTGCATCACAAGATCTGCGCTCTTTCCGGACCCAGCCACGCGGAGGAAGTCGCCAAAGGCCTACCCACCACAGTGGTCATTGCCGGACAGGATGAAGATCTCTTGCGAAAGCTGCAGGGCATCTTTTCAAACGATTATTTCAGGGCTTATCGTAGCCAGGATATCAACGGAGTGGAGATAGGCGGCGCGGTCAAAAACATCATCGCTATTGCCGCCGGAATCGTCAGCGGACTCGGCTTTGGCGACAACACCATGGGTGCTCTGCTTACCAGAGGTATTGTGGAAATCAGCCGCTTTGGCGAAGCCATGAACGCCCGCAGGGAGACCTTTTTGGGGCTCTCGGGAATCGGTGACCTGATCACCACCGCGGTCAGTCCACACAGCCGCAACCGTCTTGTCGGCTATAGGATCGGCACCGGCGAAAAACTCTCTGAGATCCAAGCGAGCATGGAGATGGTTGCGGAAGGCGTAGCCACCACAGCTTCGGTCTATCAGCTTGCCCGGAAGATGAATATTGACATGCCTATAGTCGAGCAGGTCTACTTCATCCTATATGAAGACAAAGACCCCCTTGCCGCCATGCACGCCCTCATGCTACGCGAGCTCAAAGCAGAATTTTAGTCCGTAGATACAATAGATCTTGGGGACCGGCATCAAGCCGATCCCCCTTTTTTTATTTGCTCAAGATTAAGATTGGCATCATAGTGATATTCATGACGCCCGAAAAGCTCCCATTCCCGAAAATCCGTATTGAAGTATTCCAGTTCTTCATACAAAAGGATCGAATAATGCATAAAAGTCATATCGTGATCAGGGTAACTCAGCTGTTCCTTCAAAAACTCGTAGTAGGCTTCATAGTTGCTTTGATCTTCAGGTAGATAGCTGACGATAATCTTCTCATTCAGATACCACTGTTCTCCTAGCCGATCGTAACTTAACACTTCATTCACCCTTCCTTGGGAGTCGTAATGCAGCTCCGTCCGATATGTCCATACCATTCCCCACAAAGAGATCATGCTCGTGATCTGATGTACCCTATTTGTCTGAGAATCGTATGTCAATTCTCGATCCAGACCCAGCTCAGGCTCCTCATCCCAAAGATACCAAGTTTTGAGCGACAGCAGTTGATCCCCCGACCACTCAAATTCAGTTCTCATATTAGGAATCCAGGCAGATCCATCCCACCATAAAGTATTGATCTCCTGGATCTTCGCCCCAGCGTCTCGGATCACTTCCTCATGGTGATACTCATACCAGATCTCTTCCCAAGAATCCCAATACTCAGAAAGAAAAGACTCCGGTCGCCACTGATCATCATAGCTGATAGTCACTTTTCGATCGTCTTCCCAAACATTTCCCATGCAATCTCTTTCCAGATATTCCGTTAGCACCATGGAGTTTTTGCTCTCCCGGGAAGAGCTTCTCGGAACAAGCTGAGGACGCTTAAACAATCGGCTGCTTGTTCCACGATGATTCTGCATAGTATTCTGAGCCGCATAAAGCCCGGATATCATGCCGAGAACTATGATGATTAAAACCAAGATTACGCTTTTTTTCATGGCAATCTCCTTTTTATATTTTAGTAGCACAAAAGTCTTCCGACTGATATGTTTAAGCTCATATATAGGAGTCACATACGCTTCATCATATTGACTTGTTAACTCAGTTCTAAAAGTATATCCAGACTATCAAAAAAAGCAAGCGGATTTTTCCAATATTTTGCTTTTCTTTTTGCGTTTTAAATGACGCTAAGTCTTGAGTTTACAGCCGCCTTGACGCCTCCCTCACCCCTTGCTCATTCGGCGAGTGTGCAAGTGGTGAGAAGATAAGGACTTACGGCTCTAGTCTATTTACCTTCCATTCAGCCGTTAGGGAAATATTACCCTCCGTCTTCAGGACATCTCTCTGATCTGGGCTATAGCATTGACTATCATGATGATACAAATTTATCCCTGCCGGTAAAAGCAAAGATAGCCAAATCTTCAAGATATAGCTCATTATAAGCGCGGAAAATGATGGCAAAGGAATCCTTGACAAATATCAAGCCTTAAATTATTAAGAACGAAAAGCATGAAGTGAGTAAATATGCCTCAATGGGAAATAATAGCCTCCGGGCGAGTGCAAGGCGTCGGGTTTCGATATCATGCGCAGGCATCAGCCCGCAGCTATGGTATCACAGGGTTTGTGCGGAATCTTCCGGACGGCACCGTCCATATCCTAGCTTGCGGTTCTCGAGAACAGCTTCAGAACTTTTGTGATTTGATTAGATCGGGAAACAGCTTTTCCCGTGTGAAGACACTAAGCATCGAAGAAATTGAAACGACAAAAGAGTATCATGAATTTGAGATTAGATAGAAAGAATAGAATGCGTGGGATCCTGCTCGTTGCCATCTTGCTTCCGATTGCGGCTTGGGCTCAGATCCAGTCACATATAGTGCGTCGAGGGGACACCCTCTATAGCCTTGGCAGACAATATGGCATGTCCGTCCAAGAGATTCAGGAGATGAACAGCCTTTCGGACATTCATTTGAGCATCGGCCAAGTGCTCAAGGTAAAAGGTGCCGCACCAAGTGAAAGATCCGCTCCAGAAACCATACAGCCGGGATCAGATCAACCGATCCAACGCTCTTCCCTGCCCGCCACATACTTTTATCAAATCCAGCGTGGAGATAATCTCTATCGTATAGCCAGATCACATGGGATCAGCGTTCGCGACATTGTGGCATGGAATGATTTTGCCAATGAGAATGCTGCCATCTTTCCCGGACAGCGGATCATAGTCCGCAATCCCGCAAGCGTTAGCGAAGAGGACATCTCTACCGCTGCTGCTCAGGCTCCCGCTACAGACCAGTCATCGACTCAAGCACAGGCAGAGATCCGCGAGACAATCTACGTGGTCAAACCCAAAGATACTCTTTATGGAATTGCTCGGGCAAACAATATCTCGGTCGCGGAACTTAGGCGCATGAATTCACTTTCTTCCGATGCCATCCGCGTGGGACAACGGCTGGTCATCTCCTCTGCCCCACGTCCGGTTGATCAGGAGACCCTTGATCGCTTGGCTCATGAGGAGCTTCTGAGGCAGGATCGCATCCGAGACGATCTGGCAAACCCTGTCGAAGGAACGGTCATCTCCGAATATGGCTTGCGCAATGGCAGGCCGCACAAAGGGATCGATATTGGCGCTAAAAATGGCACCCCGATCTATGCTGTCCTGGATGGGAAGGTGGTCTTTGCCGGCACACAAGGCGCTTATGGAAACGTAATCGTAATCGAACATCCGGAGTTTGTGATGACAGTGTATGCACACAACGAGAAGAATTTGGTCGCGGTCGGTGACAAAGTGACAAAAGGGCAACAGATTGCCACAGTTGGCTCCACCGGCAATGCCATCGGTAGTCATCTTCACTTTGAATATCGGGTCAAAGGAAAAGCCATAAACCCCCGAAAGGTCTTGCCTCTAGATTAGGATACAGATATGCCAAAAGGAATGAAACGCGAAAGTGTCTTTGCCGATAAGGCCTTGCAAAACTATCTGAATGAGATTTCTAAGTATAAGGCTCTCAGCCGAGAAGAGGAACATGAACTGGGCACCCGCGCACGAAATGGTGACATTGACGCGATGCAAAAGCTTACTCAGGCGAATCTCAAGTTTGTGGTGAAGATAGCTGCCCGATATCAAAACCGAGGTCTTTCACTATCCGAATTGATCAGTGAAGGCAACATCGGACTCATCAAAGCCATCGAGAAGTTTGATCCTGATAAGGATATCAAGCTGATCTCATATGCTATTTGGTGGATCAAACAGCGGATCATGCTCGCTGTATCTGAGAAGTCCTCCCTGATTCGTGTGCCGCTTGGGAAATCTAGTGCCGCACACCGCGTCAAAGCTACTCAAGAGCGATTGTTTTCCGAAACCGGTGAAAAAGCCAGCACCGAAGAGATCGCAGGTCGCCTAAATATGACCGAGAAATCCATCGATCTGCTCAAGGAACAAATGCCGGAAACATCTTCATATGACGACATTTTGCAAGGCGCTGATTTTCAGAGCTTCAGTACAAAAGACCTCATGCAGGATCCCAAAGCCTTGGATCCCCAAGAGCTTTATCAAAAGAAACGCCTTACCAAACGAATTCACAAAGCAATCGATAAACTGGAACAAAGAGAAGCTGATATTATCCGCACCTATTTTGGACTCAATGAGAATAATGAGAGCAAAAACTTCGCCCAAATCGCAGAGATGATGGGGCTCTCCAGAGAAAGAGTGCGGCAGATCCAAAAAGAAGCCCTCAAAAAGATTCTGGTGCAGATGCAACCCGAAGAAGATGCCTTTGTGGATGAATTTATCGATAAATACAGTTACTAAGACAGGAGCATATATGATACAGAACTTTGATGAACTCATCTTGAGAGTAAAAGAAGCCCGCAGAGGCACAGTGGTGATCGCTGCAGCACAGACCGAAAGCGTCTTGGATGCTGCCATTCTGGCTAAGAAAGAAGGGCTTGCCGAAAGTATTTTGGTTGGCGACAAAGCCGCCATCGAAGCTTTGCTTCAACAAATGGCTCCCGATTTTGCAGATAGCTTCGAGATCATTGATACAGGCGCGGATCTCGTTGCAGCAGCTAAACAATCTGTTGCCTTGGTCAAAGCAGGAAAAGCAGATCTCATCCTCAAAGGCAAGACAGATACTTCCGTCTTGCTCAAAGCCGTCCTAGACAAAAACAATGGGCTCAGAATCAGCGACGTGATCTCAGATGTGCTCGCCTATGAGCATCCCGATGGCATCAAATTGATGAGCGATGGCGGGATTAATATCCTCCCGGAGCTGAAGGACAAGATCGCCATCATCAAGAATGCGGTGCAGGTGGCACACAATCTTGGCAATCCCAACCCAAAGGTTGCGCTCATCTCAGCCGTTGAGGCAGTCAATCCCAAGATGCCATCCACCATCGATGCCGCCTTGATCGCCAAGATGAATGATCGCAAACAGATTCCCGGATGCACGATCGAAGGTCCCTTGGCGTTTGATAACGCCGTAGATGCCACAGCAGCGAAGCTCAAAGGCATCACCAGCCCTGTCGGCGGAAATGCGGATATCATGATCGTCCCTAACATCGAAGCCGGAAATATCTATGGGAAAATGCTGACCTACTATTGCAAATACCGCGTGGCTCATGTGGTGATGGGCACCAAAGCTCCCATCCTGATCCCATCAAGGGCAGATGATGGCGAGACCAAGATGCTCTGCATGGCGCTCGGATTGGCATCCATGCTCTGAGGCTGATGCAAATCAAGATTATCCAATTAGGTAAAGATAAGGATCGCTGGCTTACAGAAGCCATCTCCGAATATCTCAAAAGACTAAGACCTCTCTGCCGCCTACAGATACAGCAGATGCCGGACATCAGTATCAAGCAAACCGGCACCAAAGAGATTGTGATCCAAAAAGAAAGCCAAAGCATCATGGATAAACTTGATGTGGATGACTATTTGATCCTGCTTGATGAGACAGGGGAAGAAAAGAATTCGCTTGAGTTTTCGGAGTTTCTGACTAGTTTGTATGACAGGAAAAAGATAGTCTTCGTGATCGGCGGTGTCTATGGCACAAGCGATGAGCTCAAACGACGAGCAGATCTGATGCTGAGCCTGTCCCGCTTGACTTTCACGCATAGGATGGCGCGATTGATCCTGGTCGAGCAAATCTATCGCGCCATGATGATTGCAAAAGGAAGATCCTATCACGTTTAAAAGGAGAAGATGATGCTTCAAATGATGATAGCAAATATAGAGGTGATCAAACAATCCCTGTGGATAATGCTGCAAGGGATGCTGGGGATATTCATCTTTACGGGAATATTCTACCTGCTTATTTATACAATGGAAAAGATCTTTAGCGTGGAGAAAAAAGCATGAAACAGGTGATGCTCGTGATAGCTCTCTTGGCGGTAGTTTGCCTGCTAAACGCCGGGATCTCTCTTGTAGAGAAACAGGGCTCATCTTTGATCATCGAGTTTGATTTGGGAGAATACCGTTTCTCTGAAGAGTCCGGATTTACTTCCATCCATACAGATCAGGTTGCGGGAGCATCAATGCAATCCGGCGCGCCTTCATTGCCCCATTTTGAGATGAAGATTGGCGTGCCACCAAATGGTTCTGCCGAGTTTCAGATTCTTTCCACCAGCAGCGAACAGATCCGCTTGGATCACCGCGTCATGCCTGTACCGTTCATAAATGGCACAGAGGGCGTCTCGCAATACGATTTCCGCATCGATGAAGCACTCTACAATCCCACTAGGCAAGATCCCATTGAAAAGCTTGGTGTTCAGTTCTTCAGAGATCATCCATACGTGCCATTTATTATCAATCCCTTCGTGTATGATGGCAATCTGGGCATGGAAGTGCTGACCAAGATGCGCATCCAGATCTCCATCAGCGGAGACATGAGCGCCAAATCCCCACCAAGGGAAGATCCCATGGCAAAGGCCTTGCTTTCGCAGCTTCTTAATGCTGACGATGCCAAATCTTGGATTCAGCAGACTCGGCATGAGATTAAGCATGCGGAATTCTACCGCTCACCCTGGTGGGTAAAGATTGAGACTGACAAGAGCGGCATCTTCCGCATCAATCCCTCTCAACTCTCTTTTCTGCCCATCTCGGAGATAGATCCACGGAGCTTCAGGATCTTCAGCACCTTCGGCAAAGTCTTGCCCAATGAGGCGGTCTACTCAGGAGAGGATTTTGCTGAGATCCCTATCTATGTACACGGAGAAGATGACGCTGTCTTTGATTCTCAAGATTACATTGCATTCTATGGAACCGATCGAAGCGGATATGAGATAAACAGCGCTCTTCAGACCGATTCCCAAAAGATCTATCACAATCCTTATTCTGCTAATGGGGTGTATTGGCTCACGTTCGCCGGCAGCTTTGACGATCCCCCGATGAGGATCCCCACGGAAAGCCCTCTTGCCGACTTCAACCATGAAGTCACAAGCCACCCGGAGATCATCCACATCGAAGAAGAGCGGCATCGCCGAGATTTGACAGGATACACTTGGTATATGAGCCGTCTTTTTGGATCTTCGACCCTGGACTATGCCTTTGACATCAACTTGCCGGATCTTGATTCTGCTGAAGAACAGCTTCTGCAGATGCGATTGCGAGAGGAAGACACCGGGGGAGGCAACACCCATCGCATCAGTGTCTTCGTCAATGGCGAGATTGTCCCCAATCAGTTCAATAGCGACTATCATCAGTGGAGCAGCACCTCCATCTTCAATTTCTCGCGGCCAAGCTCTGCCTTCCAAAGCGGAAACAACCGCATCGTCATCCGAGTCCTAAGAGGCAGCTCTTCGTCCAACCTCTTCCTTGACTACATCACAGTGCGCTACAATAGAAAGCTCCAAAAGGGCAATAGCCAATACCTGGCAAATGCCCATATCCCAACCGTCGGGCAAGGCGTGAAATACAACTTCACAGGCAATGCTGAAAATACCTTCGTCTTCAAGATCAGCAGCCTTGGAAACATCAGCAGACTGCAGATTGAGACTGAAACTGATGGCTTCAGCTTCACCTCGACCGGGGGAGCCAGCACACGATTTGCCATTGCGAAGCCCGGGGAGTTCTATAGCCCGGTGAGTGTCCGCCAGATGAACCCCGTGGATTTGACTGTCCTTCCCGAACCCATACACAGCGTAATCATCACCCCTGGTGATTTCTTGGACAAGGCGCAGGAGCTGGCTGATATCTATTGGCAGAATTGGCAATTCCCCACTAAGGTAGTGCTTGACACAGACATCTTTGCTCAGTTTAGCGGAGGACACCCGGATCCGGGTGCTATCCGTCAATATCTGCGTTATCTATATCACAATGCTCCCGAACCTAAGATCCAAGCTGCCACCCTGCTCGGCTTGGGAACTATTGATTGGCGCAACTTCTCCGGCGTGGCAGCAGCCAAAAACAAGATGATGATCTACCAAAATCCTTCCAATTCCATCACTTCGGATGACTACATAGCCATGCTGACTAATGATCGGCATCCGGAGATTGCCATCGGCAGATACCCTGTGACAAACCTGACTGAGCTCAATACCATGATCTCAAACTTCAGAGAATATACGCAGAATCCCACACCCGGATTGTGGCGCAACAATCTCCTGTTCTTGGCAGATGACACTGTAAACGGACCATACACCGGGGAGTGGATCCACTCCATCGACATGCAAAGCTTGGCAAGTATGATCAATCCCGCAGTGCAAAACACCAAGATCTTCGCGGAAGAATATGACTATGACGAGTTCCTCAACAAACCTGCCGTTCGCAATGACTTCTTTGAAAACATCAATGACGGACGGCTCTTGTGGTACTACATTGGGCATGGTTCCTTTGATAAGCTGGGAATGCAAAACTACTTCTCGGCTTCAACCGACATGATTAGATTCCAAAATCAAGGCCAGATGGGCTTGTTCATCACGGCATCTTGTGAGGTAAGTTGGTTTGACTATTGGACTTTTGACAGCCTAAGCCAGAGGACGGTGCTCATGAACGGCATGGGAGCAATTGCGTCTGTGGGAGCCACCAGAAAGAGCTTCCCGGGGCCAAATCACTCGCTGATGAGACTCTTCGTCCCAAACATGATAAACGACCGCCACCCCCTCGGCTACTCCCTCACCAATGCCAAGACCCGCTTTACAAGCAATCCGGATAACAACGCCATGTACGTTATCTTGGGAGATCCAAATCTTGAGATCGTGCCACCCCAGAGAAACAGTAATATGGTCTTAAGTGTTTTTAACAATGCAGAAACGACCTTGAGATCCGACAGCAAAGACGACGGTATTCCCACTCTGCATGCCAGACAACAAGCTCATTTGCAAGGCAAATATGATCAAAACGGACTACGAGGGGAAGCCACCTTTGTCGCTTTTGACAACATGCTGCCCTATCAGATCAGCCATCTCAACGTAAACAAGAGGGGACCGCAGCTTTTCCGTGGTAAGGTGAGCGTGGAAGACTCAGAGCTTCAGGCTGGTTTCATTGTTCCGGATAATGTTTCATCAGGCGACACAGGCTTGGCTTTGGCATATTTTTGGGATGAGCAGAACAAAAAGGATTATATCGCCTACTACTCTCCGATCTCTTTATCCAATGAAGTCCTGCCCGGATCACCGCTAAACGACTCTCCCCCTGAGATCTCGCTCTATCTGTCTTCCATGGATTTTCGTCCGGGAGACACCGTGAGCACAAAGCCCGTGCTATATGCCACGATCTCTGATGAAAATGGGATCAACGTGACGGGAAGCTCCGGTCACCATATATTCCTGATCCTAAACAACGCTTTACAACCCGTTAGCGTGACCGAATACTTCCAATATGACACAGATTCATTCACTAGCGGCAGCCTCACATATCCTCTGCCGGAGCTGAGTGAAGGACATCACGTCCTCCAGTTGATTGCATTTGATAACTACAATCTCCCCCAAGTCGCAGAAACTCATTTCATCGCCAAAGACACCGGCCCCATCTCGCTGGAGAATCTTCTTCCCTATCCAAATCCGATGAGCAATACCGGACACATCACCTTCTTGATTTCGGACAATGCCGAGATTAGCTTGGATATCTTCACCATGAGTGGCAGAAGGATCCGCCGAATTGAAACGACCGCAAAACAGGGTTTCAATCAGATTCCCTTTGACGGAAGAGATGACTTTGGCAAGAAACTTGCAAACAACACCTATTTCATTCGAGTTCGTGCCAAGACTCAAGATGGAAAGAGCATCGAAAAACGCGAACGTCTCGTGATTTATAAATAGCTTATGGAGACCCAATGAAGCTCTACAACACCCGAACTAGACAGAAAGAAGACTTTGTCCCTCTTCAAGAAGGCAAGATCAAGCTATATGCTTGTGGCCCTACTGTATACGACTATTTTCACATCGGCAATGCCCGTGCTTTCATCTTTTTTGATGTGGTGAGAAGATACTTCGAATATCTGGGCATGGAGGTCACTTATGTGCAAAACATCACAGATATCGACGACAAGATCATCGAAAAAGCCATAGCAGAAAAGCGGGACTTTCATGATATCGCACAGACCTACGCCAGCGCCTTTCTGGAAGATTGCGCTGCCCTTGGCATCAAGAAGCCTCATCATCAACCCCGAGCCACCGAAGTAATGCCTCAGATCATCGATTTGATCCGCAAGCTTGTGGACAGCGGACACGCCTATGAAGTGGATGGCGACGTATATTTTGACACAGGCTCCTTACCGGAATATGGCAGCCTGTCCGGGAAAAAGATTGATGACCAAAAAGCCGGGGCCAGAGTAGCAGAAAACCTCCAAAAGAAACACCCTGCGGATTTCACTCTTTGGAAAAAGAGCAAGCCCGGCGAGCCCGTCTGGCAAAGCCCTTGGGGCGAAGGGCGTCCCGGATGGCATACCGAATGTGTGGTCATGAGCCAAAGCTATCTGGGAACCAGCTTTGACATCCATGGCGGCGGGGTCGATCTCGTCTTCCCTCATCATGAAAATGAAAACGCCCAAGCTATGGCACTCTCCGGCAAGCCCTTGGCAAGATATTGGATGCACAATGGATTCCTCAATATCGAAGGCGAGAAGATGAGCAAAAGCCTCAAGAACTTCTTCACTGCACGCGATATTATGAAGGAATATGACGCCGAAGCGATCCGCTTTTTCTTCCTTTCAAAACACTACCGCTCTCCGATCGACTTCACCCGAGAGCTCATCGAAGAATCCGACAAAGCTGTGGCAAACTTCTACAAAGCCTTAGCTAGATTCCCTCAGAAGATCTGGAAAGATTCGACGATCAATGATCCTCAGTGCATGGATATCGAAATCGACTTTCAAAACGCCATGAATGACGACTTTAACACAGCCAAAGCCATTGCCCTGCTTTTTGAACTGACACAGATCATCAAAAAAAGTGAGCCGGAGGATTCTCGGGCTCAAGATTCAGCGCGCATGCTCTACAAGCTTGGCGGATGCCTGGGCTTTTTCCAGAACCCGGAGCTTCGCCTTTCATCAGATACGCCGGAGATCTCCAAAGCGCTCATTGAACTTCTTTTGAGATACCGCACTGAGGCCAGAAATCAAAAGGATTGGGCCAGAAGCGACATGATCCGCGATGATCTTCAGGCATTGGGAATAGAGATTAAAGACAGCCCCCAAGGAAGCACTTGGGAGATAAGGAAATAGAAATGAACAAAAGAAATATCATCCTGCTGGCATTGGCGGTCATCATCATCAGTGCCCTCATCCTCAGTCTGATTATCGGCAGCTCAGTAAAGCTTGACAAACCCGAGAGCGTAGCCTATGATTCTGTGGGCGAACGTTTTTTGATCTCAAATGTCGGCAGTGGCAGCATCATTGCCATGGACGACGATGGCAATCTTTCACCGTATATGCCAAATGCATTCATCGCTCCCAAAGGACTCTTGATCCATGATGGCGCGCTCTATGTGACGGATCCCACCACCATCCATAAGGTGGATATCGCCCAAGCGACCATCATCGAAAGCTACGCGATCGATGGCGCCGTAGGCCTCAATGACATCGCCATCACAGAGCACGGCATCATGTTTATCACAGACACCGCGGGAAACTGCATCTTTGTCTACGATCCTGCTTCCGGAACCCAAGAGAAGATCATCAATCCTCTCATCGAGAAGCCAAACGGTATTATCTATGATCGCCCTCGCTGGCAGATGTTTGTGGTAAACAACGCCCATCAATCGCCCATCCTCAGCGTTGATGTGCGGGACAATAGCGTCAGCATCTTCATGGATACCCTCTTTTCAAATCTCGACGGGATCACCATCGACGATCTCGGGCGAATATATTTCAGCTCATGGTCAGAAGAAATGATCATTGAGATTCCGCAAGAGCAGAACCGGATGATCACTGATCTCAATGGATACAAAGGCGCCGCCGACATCTACTATCACAAACCCGGGAATGAACTTATCGTCCCGCTATTGACCTCAAATCGCATTGAGCGGATATCGCTGGACTGATGCAACAGAAGCCGGATATAATACTCTACCCCAGCGTAATCTCAAAGCTCTTTGATGATGAAAAAGCCTATCTTAGAGAACTGGATGTATACAAATCAGATCTTCCCCACGTGCCAAAACTCATATCGTCAGGAAGAGCTGAAGTGATGGGCGAGCAGTATTGGTACATCACTATCAAGAGAATCATGGGTAAGTCCTATCTAGACCAACAAAGCTTCTCAGCCGGGAATCTTGCCCTAGCCATTGCAGAATTCCACCTCGCCAGCATGGTCAAAGATAAATGTCTGTGCCACATAGACAACCAACCTCAAAACATCCTGCTGGCAGGGTCAGACTTCTATTTTGTCGATTTTTCTGATAGCAGGATGGACTTCCCGGAGATTGACATCAGTCACCTGCTGCTTTTTTGGGCAGAAGAGTATAGCTATATAAGCTTCATCGAGCTCGCCTCGGGATTCCTCGGCAAATATCAAAATCAGATCATCCTCGATAGCCGCAGATGGCAGAAATCGCTCAAGAGCAACATCAAGACTTTTGACAAACGCCGCGCTGAACACGGCAAATCCACGATACCCTCACAAGCCCGCGATCAAAATCGTAACTGGCTCTTACAGATAGTATAGCATAGACTACTGCTGTGAGCCCCGCGCCATTATGACAACGCATTTATCCGGGTGAAGCGGCTTGCCAGGAATCCGTTGAATACTCGGCATCCTTCAGTATTGCTCAGAGAATCGTATACCTCAGTGACTAGTATTGATTCCGGATACACTCAGCTTCGCTCCGGAATGGCGAATCTAGGCATGTGGTCTCGATGATAGAGGCAGGTTTTGGGCTGGCGGGCAGGATCTAATCTGAGCTCTAAAATACCGTCCCGCTGGGACTCAGGTAATCCTTAGGAGGCATCGATGCTATCTAAAATAGCGTGCCTACGGCACTCATTAGCCGCATAACCCGTAACCCGCAAATCCTTCAATCCAGCACTACGCACTCGGGCACTCCAGCACTTCTGAACTCCAAAACCAAATCATAAGAATCCGTCAAATCAGTTAAATCTGCGTTCTATATTCATGGATCTGCAGCGTTCAAAACGACATAAGCTATTCTGTGAGTGTATCATAGATTCCGGGTCAAGCCCAAAGTGACTAGTGTGGGGATGGTGGACAGGATAGAGGCCTGCGTAGCTAAGATGATAGCCGGTGCTTTTTGAGCACCGGATAAAATGCGGATCCTATTGGCAAAGATGATCTCCGGTGGGCTTTAGCCCCCGGCAAAACGCAGACAGAAGCTTGAAGCGCTTAGATGGATTCCGGATAAGCCTCACTCCGTTTGACTTTCCGGAATGACTAGTGTGGGCTGGTCGTGAAGATATGGAATGGCTATCTGGGCTGGCGGGCAGCTTGGATGTAAAGCGACAAGATGTAGCTTCCACAATGGAATGCTGGTTTTGGGTTTGTAGTAATAAGGCAGATACGGGCGCAGCGACACTTTAATTGTACATCGTAAATCGTAGATTGTAGATTGTAGTGTAACGACCCCTTAATTCTCCATCCTCAATTCTCAATTCTCAA
>CALGPA010000103.1 GCA_937960795.1 uncultured bacterium
AAAGTTGCTGTTCAGTCAAAAAGTTCTCTAATGCCTCGGTGAAAAAAAGCTTCTCATCGTCAATACTCCAGAGCTTAGTTGCCATAATGCTATCTCTCCTTTCTTTATAGAAAACAACGTTGAAGTTTCCCTGATGTGTGTCAAGTAAAAGTTCGGCCATGCATTGCACGTTCTCTTATCACAATATTAAAAATAGCTATAAAGAGTCACCGATAATTGCAAATAGCGATCACTTGGACAAAATAGATAAGTCGAAGAGACAAAAGAATATCCGAAGAGCATTTGCAGAAGACCACTTGGACATTGTTTTAGTAAATTTCCCTGTTTTGATCACCAAAACATGCAAATTGGACACTATTTTGTCCAAGTGGTAGTTACTATTATCAGCTCCAGAATCAAGAGAATAAACCCGTAATGATATATGCAATATACAAATACGGATTACGTATGGAAGCAATTGGATTCTTGGATATGTATATGTTTTGGCATTTGCAATTTTCGGTGAGCGGATTTGCAATTTTCGGTGACTCTTTATACCATGTTTGAAAAACGGGGGGATGTGAAAAGGAAAAAAGACTGCTTGACGGAAAACAGCACTTGGGCATCGTGGTTATGTCACCGAGTGGATGGACCTAAACTGCCGAATAGAGCATGGCCATTCCACCGATAGGGTGCATCCGGAAACAGATGTGCCTTCCAGTGCGAAAAGGTGAATCCACTAGCTTGCGGCATTAGTGCGCTGTATGCTAGCGTTTCCTTTTCGCATCAACGAAAAGGAGATACAAAATGTTCTTTAGCGTACCCCTGCCCAAAAACGAGCCGATCCAAAGTTATGTGCCCGGCTCAACTGAGCGTAAACTTCTAGAGCAAGAGCTTCAGAAACTCTATGATCAACAGATCGAAATCCCGTCGATAATCGGTGGGAAGGAGATTTTTAGCGGGTCCACCGAAAACTGCATCTGCCCCCACGACCATCAACACATACTTGGCCACTATCACAAAGTGGGTCATTCCGAGATCAGCCAAGCAATCGCAGCCACTAATCAGGTAAAGAAAGACTGGTCTGAAATGCCATTCTACCATCGATCCGCAATCTTCTTGAAAGCTGCGGAACTACTCTCTACAAAATACCGATATCTTCTGAACGCAGCTACCATGCTGGGGCAAAGCAAAAACGTGTATCAGGCAGAAATTGATTCCGCTTGCGAATTGATCGATTTCTGGCGATTCAATGTGTACTTTGCTGAGAAGATATATGAACAACAACCCCTGATCTCTCCCAAAGGTGAATGGAACTTCAGCGAATATAGAGCCTTGGAAGGCTTTATCTTTGCTGTTACACCTTTCAATTTTACCGCTATCGCCGGGAACCTGCCAACCGCCCCTGCCCTGATGGGTAACACAGTAGTTTGGAAACCCTCCGGAACCGCAGTTTATAGTGGCTACTATATCATGAAGATCTTGCAGGAATCCGGGCTCCCGGATGGCGTAATCAATTTCATCCCCGGATCAGGCGCACAAATCGGAGACATCGTATTGGATTCTCCAGATCTGGCAGGAGTTCATTTTACCGGTAGCACGGGAGTCTTCAACCAAATCTGGAAACGAACAGCTAACAACATCAACCTCTATAAATCATATCCCAGAATAGTGGGTGAAACCGGTGGCAAGGATTTCATCGTGGCACACAAATCCGCCGATGTAAGAGCTCTTGCTGTGGCATCCCTGCGCGGAGCATTTGAGTATCAAGGCCAGAAATGCAGCGCGCTATCACGGTTGTATATCCCAGACTCACTCTATCCCGAATGGTTGGATCACATGACTGAGATGATAAGCAGAGTAAAGATGGGTGATGTCCGTGATTTTGGGAACCTGATCAATGCAGTGATCGACAAAAAGAGCTTTGATAATATCAAGCAATACATCGATTTCGCAAAATCTGCCAGCGATGCCGAGATCCTCTGGGGCGGTAACTGCGACGACAGCCAGGGCTATTTCGTAGAACCCACAATCATCAAAACCAACAATCCCAACTTTAAAACGATGCATGAAGAGATCTTCGGCCCGGTTCTAACGGTGCTCACCTATCCAGAAAATAAGTTCGAGGAGATCCTTTCTGTGTGCGATTCCACTTCTCCCTATGGACTCACGGGATCTATCTTTGCCCAAGATCGCAATGCTATCTGCATGGCTTATAACGAGCTAAGACACAGTGCGGGTAATTTCTACATCAACGATAAACCTACCGGCGCGGTAGTGGGGCAACAACCCTTCGGTGGCTCCAGAACTTCCGGAACCAACGATAAAGCTGGTTCTGCGTTGAACCTCCAGCGCTGGATTTCCGCACGCTCGATCAAAGAAAACTTCGTACCCGCAACGGACTTCGAGTATCCATTCATGAGATAAACATTCACTCAACACTGAACGCTGAAGGGAGAGGAAGTGCTTCAACCGCTTTCTCTCCCGCTCCTTGTTCTGAAACGGCATCTCTCAGGAAGAGCTAATTCAAAATTAAAAAAAGAGATCAATAAATATTGATGTGAAAGACCATTGCATAAACTCTTGATGCTTGTATTGAGATGAATTTGCTCTGCATC
>CALGPA010000104.1 GCA_937960795.1 uncultured bacterium
AGCCAAGGTGGCATATGAGCTATCCATGGCAAAAACGTTTGATAACATCTATTACAACTACTATGCCATGGATGATGTCCCCTGGAAGGATCTCATCAACGACTCCAGCGGGAATGGCTACGTAGCCGTTCGAGTGGGGAAAAACCTCAAATCCAGTCCTCACGGAGTCAATGGTGGGCGTTATGCGACCTTTGGCGGACGCGGATCGAACGAAGCTACTTATCTATATTACAACGATAGTCCCGTTTCTGTGCAAGAGACTATGACGCTTTCCACATGGGCAAGACTTGCCCAGGGATATGATAGGATGACTCTGCTCTGGCTACCTCCTGATATTACAGATCCGGATTATACCGGGGGCTATAGTGGGATGAACTTCCACCAACGTCCCACAGCGGCGATCTATTATCAAAAGCCAAACATCAAGTTCTTAGCGAACACTGTCGATGGTCAACAGCTGGAGGTCAGTTATCCCATAACCGTGGACACCAAGGTGAACCAGTTACACAAAGAAAACTGGGATCACTTCTCCGTGACCTATGATCGTGGGATACTTAAGGGCTATGTAAACGGAGACTTGGTCGGAACCGCGGTAGCTACAAACTATCCAATAAACATGGTCAAGAACCATGGTTTCTATCTGGGAAGAGAGAATATTGCCTCTGACTTGACCAACAATTTTGAGGGGCATTTGGACGAAGTGGGATTTAGCCCATATGTGCTCAGTACGGATAATCTGTTTGATTACTACAAATCAATTTCTACACCTACAAGAATCCTATATTTTAGAGACTAAGAATGGAGAAGATCGCGCTTATGCCACTAGTTCCGCTAGTCACCCTTGAGATCCTGCCATGGATGCTCTTTTTGGTGCTCGCTCTTATACTGCTGCTAATCCTTATCTTTTACCGTCAGCAGATCAAGATCCAAAATCGGCAGATAGCTGATCTGCGCCGGAAGCATGAAGCTCTGACTGATGAGCTGGCAAAGAGCCGAGAGCTGATGACACTGCTGCCTGAGCTGAGGAAGATAGCGCGGCTGGATCACGACGTGAATACCCCGCTCTGCGTGATCACCATGTCTTTGGGCAGGGCAAAGAAGCTGGCAATCGACAGTGGCGACGATTCGCTCTTGGGCAATGTGGAAGACATCATGGGTGCCGTGACTCGCATCGGAGAGATCATGCAAGCGGTCAGGGTGCTGAAGACCATCCCGATCATAAAAGAACAAAAGAACAACGCATCAGAAACAAAACAGGAAACAAAAGATGAGCAATAAGAAGATATTGGTAGTAGACGACGAGCAAAATATCCGAGATATATTCCAGGCTTTTC
>CALGPA010000105.1 GCA_937960795.1 uncultured bacterium
GCTATCTAAAATAGCGTGCCTACGGCACTCATTAACCGCATAACTCATAACGCATTACCAGTAACCCGCAAATCCAGTACTCCAGCCCTCCAGCACCCTAACTCTACATCGTAGATCGTAGATTGTAGATTCAATTTGCACAGCGTCTTTTAAATTCTCCATCCTCAATTCTCAATTCTCAATCTGATTTGTGCTACAACACCCTAATTGTAGATCGTAAATCGTACATTGTACATTCGATTTGCCGCGCCAACTACGAGCTAAGAACTACGAACTAAGAACTTTCTAAGTCCTTATTTTCTCACCGCTTGCACGCTTGGGCGGTGAGCGAGGGGTGAGCAAGGCATGAGCACGCCCTATTTTGCAAGCATTTAAGAGCCTAAAAATGAGGAATACAGCTGGAAAAAGAGAGATCTGAGCCCAAGATCGGCAAAATCCAGACACGAAATCGGTAAAACTCTGATTCTAGAAGCTAAACTGGACTCAGAAATGAAAAAGAGTGAGAAAGCTACCTATCCCACTCCTTTGATCGTATCTAGTATAACAAAACTTGTTTTATACGCTATATTACTGCTTTTGGGAAGGCGTCTCGCAAAGAGACAATCCTGAGTCCCATTCCTTGCACTTGGGTGATGAATTTATGCAGAGCTTCCAGCTTTTCCCGGTTGTGGCAGTGGGTGATGATGACGATCGGTTCGCGTCTGCCTTTGTATCTGCCCAGGGAGTTTATCTTATCTGCCAGAGTATCATCGCTGCTATCGGGGACATCTAGGAAGATATCACGTTTGGCAGTGAAAACGCCTTGCTCGATGCCGGCTGCGTATACGGCACTTTGGGCAGTGGTGGCGCTATCGATGAAAAAGAGTCCCTGATCTTTGAGCACTCTGAGTACTTTGTTCATGGTCTCCAGGCTGGCAGTAGTGGCGCTTCCCATATGGTTGTTTGCGGCGATGGCCATGGGCATTTCTTTGTGGAAATCCAAGATGAGATCTTCGATCTCGCCTTCAGCCGCGTCTTTGGAGATGAATCTTCTTCCGGGGCTGATGCTGCTGTTTTCAGCCTCCATGGGGATGTGGATGATGATCTCATGCCCCTTGCGAGAGCCAATATCTGCCGCGGTCTTGGAGTGGGGGAGATCCGGCAAAACGGCAAAGACGATCTCAGAGGGGAGATCGGCAAAGTCTTCCAAGAGCTGTCCGGCGCTGTTGCCAAAGTCGTCGATTATGATCACAAGATCAGGCATGTCGTCACCTGATGTCCAGCTATATTCATAGCTCTGCAGAGGGGTGGGCATGATCTCTTCTTGCTGTTCTTCGTAATGTGGCTGATCAAGCTCTGCTTGTGCATCAGCAGGTTTTTGTGTTTCCGGCTTACCCTTGCAGGCAAACACAAAGAGAAGGATGATGATGATCGGGATGATCAGTTTTGTAAATCTTGCCATCTTACTATGTCCGATTCCTTTATATTCATTTTTTCAGCAGTGCCCGCAAGAACTTCCAAGACGAAGAGGTTGGGGCGTGAAGGGAGGATGGGATCCTCGCTAAAGGGTGTGGTGTCTTTTTCTATATGCACGATAGAGCCATCGGGACCGATGAAGATCATATCCAGGCTCAGATATGTATCCTGCATCCAAAATGTGTGGTAATCCAGATGCTCAAAAATGAAGAGCATGGCTTGATCCTCGTCCATTTGGTCGCGAAACTTGAGCCCACGCATCACCTCTGTATCAGTTCTGGCGATTTCTATCTTAAATTCAGCTTTGATCTCGCCTGTGGGATCTTCAATGAAGAGATCAGCATCATGGCGAAATTGAGGCTTTCGGTGTCCATTGGACTGCTGTGCCGGCTCCTGAGCGCAAGCGAAGAGGCAGAGCAAGCAAAGGCCAATGATCAGATAAAGGGCGATTATTCTCATTTGCTAAGCACCATTTTTCTAATAAGAGTTTTGTTCTCAGTGCTCAGAACATAGAGGTAGATGCCTGTGCTGAGTGGTTTGCCGCGTGTGTCTTTGGCATCAAAGGCAAAGTTGTGCTCTCCGGCATCCATGCTGCCTTGGTGGAGCACACGCACCAACTGTCCACGAGTGTTGTATATCTTCAGGCTTAGATCCTGTTTGGTGGGAAGATAGAGCGGGATGGATGTGGTCGGGTTGAATGGATTTGGGAAGTTTTGCTTAAGCGAGATCGGCAATGCTGGAATATCCGAAGGGCTTGAGCTGCCTTCTCCCACTTGGATTTGAGCCGGGTGACCATTGATTTCTGCGGTAATGACAAAGTTCTCTTCCGGATCCTGCAAATTGATGACAAATTGCTCTTCCATGAAGGGAGCATTGCGCACGATGCTAAAAAGACCTTGCTCGCTTCCAAACGAATAGTATGGAGGATCATCCTCAAAAAATGGGTGAATGTCGGCGATGGGAAATGGGATCTGTAGATGCAGGCTGCGTAGGCTATCATCAAAGCCCAAACGGATATTTGTCCCATCCAGCTCTGCTGTCATCTCCGTCACCGGGAGTATGTACTCTTCAGAGCTTTGGGCGGGGAATCGGAACGCGGGATTGTGCGTGAAAGTCATGATCTGCTGAGCGTCGATGGTCTTGACTCCATCTATCTGGTCGACATCGGCATTAACCAGCTGACCCGCAGAAAGCTCAGCTCCAACAGTGTAGTCCAAAAGGGCTTGGATATCGCCCCCATCGATGATGCCATTGAGATTGACATCTCCATATAGCGGACTGCTCAGGTCTCTGCCTGAGATAAGGACATTGTCTATATAGATGCCGTCTGCAGTCTGCGACCAATCCGTGCGGATCCGGAATCTGAGGTACAATGCTCCACCTAGATAGGCATCTAAGGGGAAAACCTGAGGGTTGTAGTCGGGCTGATTTCCGGTGAAGCTTCCCAATTGGGTCCAAGAGCTGCCATTGGATGAGGCTTCCACATAGACATAGTCGTAGCCGGGCTCGAGATCCCAGCGAGCTTCAAAGCTCAAGATGGGATTGTCGATATTAACCAAAGAGATGGGCTCTGCAAGAGTGATGGCTCGGTTGATATTGTTTCCATAATTGCCGGCGGGTGAGTCGGTCAGGACACTGCGGTCACCGTCGGTAGTGATCGCTTAAGGGGATGTGACATTCCATGCCGTAAGATTAGCTCCAAAATCTTCCGAGAAGAGAGGATCGTCGAGCACGAAAACTACGTGGTTGTTGAATCTATGGTAGTGAATTTCAACAGTTTGTTGAGCTAGCATGGCATCTCCCAGATAAAAAGACACCAAGTATTCGCCTTCTAAAAAGTTGTTTAGAAAGAAGCTGCCATCCGCAGCTGTGCTGACCGAGATCGGCTCAGATCGAGTAAAGTCTATATCGAGATTTGGGATGGGGAAGCCATCTCTATCTCTGACGATGCCATATAGATTCATTGACATGGCTGGATTGAGGGTGACCTCGTGTACTATGTGTCCCTGATCCGGAACCGTGATCGAGGCAGTCTGAGAGAGATATCCCGGCGCAGAGATGCGGATCTCATGTTCCCCGGGAAGCAGTAATCTGTGATAATCCCCCAGATCCGGATCGTTTCGGGTGATCTTGCTATTACCGATGATCTCGATATTGGCGGATATCGCTTCGCCTAAGTGGTTGGACACAGTTCCCTTCACGCCATATTGTGCGTATTCGATGAAGCTGAGGATGGATTCTTGGTTGTCAGCCCAATAGCTATCCAAAGTGGAAGCCGGGGGCCACTTGATGTTGCTGACTTCAGCAGTGAGCTCGATATTGCCGGTGAAGCCATAGTTCCAATCCTGCATGGAGCCTGTGATGACATACCATTGAGCACCATTTGTGATGCCTTGGTCAAATTCATTGCTATTGTACATGGGCAGATTGTGGGAGGAATATGTCAGGGACATGTCTTGGATCAGGGCGTCATCCGAGGTTAGGGCATAGCTGTAGTCCCAGGGGTAGTTAATCACCAAAGCCCCGCCATGGAAGTTGATGCCCATGAGGAAGTTGTGCTCATGGCTAAAATCGATCATAGCAAGGTTTTCGGCAGCGGTGGGGTTTCCATCGGGGTTTGTGACGCCATTTGGCATGGGGAAGTTGCGGTTGAGATCCACTCCCGCGGCATTGTATCTGACCCCATTTACGTAGCCATCGGGATTCATCAAAGGTGAGATCCATAGCTCAGTGTTGTCCACGATCTGAGTGATCCTGGGATCCGTCTGATACTCTGAAGTCAGAAGGTCGATCAGGCGGATCATCATGTCGTAGCCAACGGTCTCATCACCATGAATGCTGGCAATCAGCTTGACTTCCGGCTCCGGCTCGTTTATCAGGACATTGTCCGATATCTTCATGATGTATAGCGGGCGACCTTGCAATGAGCTGCCAAACTGTACCAGCTGGCAGATATTGGGATATTCATCGGCGATATCTTGCATGAAATCGACGTATTGATCGAAACTGTAGTAGGCGCTTAGGGGGTTGTCCGAATTCTTTGTGCTTTCTACTAGATACTCAAAGTAGTCGCGCGCTTGATCCGGAATCCTGATGGGATCAAATCCTTGCGAAAGCAGGAGATCATGCTCGGCTTGTCCACGAAGATAGGCAATGATAGTGCCGCTATGATGATTCACATTGTCTATGCTGATGCCCATGGCATTGATGACTTTTACATCTTCGGCGAGCTTCCAGCTTTGGATGCGAACCGGGTAGGCGTGAGCAAAGATGATGCTTAGCGCAAAAATCAAGTATAAGTATATCTTCTTCATAAGAATCCTTCAGAGCCTGTAGTTGTCAGGCATTAGTCTATCATGGATGATGCAATTTCAAAGCCGAAGCTACAAAAAAAGCCAGGTGGCAGCACACATGTCCGAGATTGCTTAATGCTGCTTCGTTCCCGACCTGACATGGTTCACATTCAGACATTGGCTGTACCTGGCAAGATCAAAGCAATCAGAGATGCTATTTTTGTCAATCAAAACCTTAGATTCAGGTTTATCGAGCTGCGCCAATCGATGTCCCTCAGGTCTTCCGAGATCGGGCTGATGCTCAGCTCCAGCCAAGAGCCATGGTCGAAGCTCCAGTTTGCCACAAAATCCAAGCCATATTCCGTCCAGGTGCCCCATGAGTATAGATGGGTGAGGCTATAATAGAAATCTCCGATATCGTGCTTTAGCATCAGGCTGGCTTGGTACTTGCGGTTTTTGGTCTCAATCTGGTAGTAGTCTTCCTGCTTTGTGGCATATTGGTTTTCTTCATAGGAGTAGCCCAAGTCGATCAAAAAAGCAGAGCCGTGATTTCGTCGATAGGGGAGGCTCAGCCATTTGTCGTCCATGGATCTGGCTATATAGGGATAGCTGTCGAAGATCAGGTGGTAGCGGTATCCAACTTGCCGATAGAGCTTTGCGGCGCGGTCAGTGTCAAAATGATAGTCGGTATAATCCGTTCTTATCTGATAGTTTTGAGCAAGGACGACGCGATCGCCCAGCAGGATGTCGATCTCGGGAAGGAAGCTGATGCTTCTGAGGTCGTGGTTGTTTGCCGATAGCAGGCTGTCCAGATATACATCTTCTCGGAGCGAGTATAGAAACCAATTGCTCAGACGGACGAAATTAACAGGGTAGTGTTTCCAGCCCAAGCGTATATTCCTGCTTCTGAGGTCGTTGTCCCAGCGATTGTCGTTTCGCGGGAAGAATGTCCTTTGCAGGGTTATTCCTAGGGAAGCGATCAGGGAATCTTGTTCGCTATATTCCCAAGCAGCGCTTCCACCCAGGCGTCGGTTTTCGACATGGCGGGTGTTTTCTGCATAGCTAAAGTCTTTGATGGCAAGCTGGTGTCCCGCTTCTGTGCTGAACCTTAGAGTGGGAAAGGCTTGGTAATCCACTGCAAAGTCCAGCTCGTTTAGGAATTCGCCATTGTTGCGAACGATGTTTTCGGAGAGTCTTGTTCGTCTTTCGGAATAGTGTTCTCTGAGGCTCAGCGCAATCAGCTCATGGGGGTAGTAATCCATGCTGCTGTATATGCTAAACGAGTTTCGCTTTTGGGTATCCTGTTTTTGGTAGGTGCTAAGCTGTTTGCTTAGCTGATGATAGAGGTTGTATATCTCATCCTGTCGATGGCTGATGTTGAGCCTGGAATCCCAGAAGATATTGGGGAGATACCATGTCATCTGAGCGTTTGCGGCCATGTCCTGATAGGCTTCCCAATCCATTTCTTTATGATCGGTTTGGGCGGATATTGAGGCGGTGACTATCTCTTTATCGAAGCGGTAGGAAGCATGAGTGGAGACCTGTAGTCCGTCACTTTTGAGCAAATTGCCCACCAGATAGCGATCCTGTTCATTGCGTATCCAAAGATTGGTATGCACCCCCATTGATAGGCTATCCAGGGGTGTCCAAAACAATTGATAACCGATCTTGCCATTCTTGTTGACATAGGCGTTGGGATCCAGATCGCTGGCATCATATAGAGATTCATATCCCATTGAAAGTGAGTGGATGAGGCGATATTTGTGGTAACTGAAGTTGCTGCCCAGATGGGATCTGCGAGTCTGTTGGTTGAAGTTGAGCCGCTCTTCCCATGAGCTTTGTCCGATAATTTCCAAGCTGGTGTGACGGGCGGGATTCATTCGGTATCCCAAACTGGATTCGAGCAGGCGGATATTTTCGCTGTTGTAGAGATAAAACTCTATGCCGCGATCTTGGGCGAAAAGACTATAAGTCAGCGATAAGATCGCTAAGAAGAATATAATCCTTTTCACAGAGGGTCTCCGCTCTCCTGCTAAAATCTATCTCGCTGGCTTGTTCGAGTTTGCTCAATCCATCTCTTCCAATCATTGGGATGAGGTTGTTTCTGAGAGTTTTACGTCTGTGTGCAAAGGCGGAAGTGATCAGCTCATAGAAGACACTGGGATGAGATATATTCGCCGGGTCTTTTCTCGGTGTCATTACGATCACTGCAGAATCTACTTTGGGGACTGGATCAAAGAATTCTTTGCCTACCTTGAAAGCGGTGTGGATGTCAAATCTCACACCCAAACGAAGGGTTAGCGGACCAAAAGACTTCTTGCCAGGGACGGCGGAGAGCCGATCCGCTACTTCTTGCTGGATCATCAGGACGATGCGGCTAAAGCTGGAGGCATGAGCCTCAATCTTATATAGAAGGGGTGAGGTGATCTGGTATGGAATGTTTGCGATCAATTTGAGCGGAACTTCGCCCTGATCCAGTTGCCTTTGCCAATCAAGCCTGAGGATGTCGATCAAAGTCAGAGACAGCTTTTCTCCAAAACGATCTTCTAGGATCCCGGCCATGCGGCGGTCGAGCTCAAAAGTCTCAAGTTTGGCTCCTTGATCAAGCAGTTCCTGAGTCAGGATGCCGGGACCGGGGCCTATCTCCCAGATTCTTTCACCGGCTTGGATTCTGCCCAGATCCGCTATGTCAGAAGCTACCGAAGGATCATTAAGAAAGTGCTGTCCGAGTTCTTTGATGGCTTTCATGTTGATAAAAGAAAGGGAGAGCATTGCCCTCCCAAACGTTTGTAGCGGATTAGGCTACTATCTTTTCTGCAGGTAAGCTTTTGCAGTTTTTGCAGACTTTGATGGTCTTGTCTTCTACTTTTACATCATAGAGCAATTTAACGCCGGTACGATGGCATGCCGGGCATTCACCACGACCCTGGTTCGGCAATTTCTTGACTTCTTTTCCACGATGATTCTTTGCCATTTGGAACTCCTTATATTATCATTAATTTACAAAATCAATAGGCAGAATGCCAAGTTTGGCGAAGCACAGTCTTCGTCAATATATATTTTTCAGAAGAGCTCAGCTACTATCTCGTGGGGCTCCAAACGGAAGTGAGATCCTTTGCCCTCAAAGAAATGATGATCTCTGATCAGGTGGATGTTTAGGGCAGAAAAAGTGAAGCTTCTTCCCGTCAAGGTGTTGGTTACGGTGGTGAAGCTTTTGCGATATATGCCCTTATGCGCAAAGGGGCAGGGAAGAAAGCCTCGCACCACCTCGGTCTCCACTTCGTAGATCTTGTCGATCGTTGCCGCGCCTTGGAATGAGTCATAGCTCTGAGTTTGAAAGTATTCCAATCTATCGGCGATCTCTTCGGCCGTTTTGCCCAGCTTTTCCAAAGCCATCTCATCATCTGCGATAATCTGGTGAAAATCTCTTTTGTCCTTGCCCAAAAAACCGCTTAAAGTAAGGGTTCCTGCTTGCATGCGAGCTGTGATCCGTTTGTCAATCGGTGTTTTCTTCATCTTATCACCCAAAACTGTCGTAGTAGATTTTATCAGCGCTTAAGCCATAATCCTCGACCAAGGATTTTGTGACTCCGGCGATCATCCCCGGGCTTCCGCAAAGATATGCCTCTGTATTTTTGGGATCTCTGATAGCTTCCTTAAAATAGGGCATCACGAAGCCGGTGCGTCCTTCCCAATTGTCATCAGCTTCCGGATGTGAGAGCACCGGGATGTAGTGAAAATCTTGAAAGTGTTTTTCGTAGGATTGCATTTCCTCGGTCAGATAGAGATCTTTGGTGGTTCTCGCGCCAAAGAAATAGCTCATTTTGCGTTGAGTCCCCACGACCTTGAGGTGTTCAAGCATGGATTTGATGGGAGCTTTGCCAGAACCTCCTGCTACAAAGAGGATGTCCGCATCGGTATCTCGCAGATAGAAGTCTCCGTAGGGTCCGGTGAAATTGACCTTGTCTCCCTGCTTGAGGTGATTGTGCACCCAGGTCGTGCAGATGCCCTCGGGGACAAGGCGGATGATGAGCTGGATGCTGTCATTGATCTCCGGCTTGGAAGATATCGAGTATGCTCGCATCACACTTTGCTTTACCTTGGCATAGGGCTGAGTCTCCAGCTGAACGTATTGTCCGGCTTTGAAATCAATGGTCTCACCATTGAGCAACTTGAACGTGATACCCTTGATATCGTAAGTGTAATCAATGATCTCAACTATCTCAGAATGGAAGCGCCTGATATTGAAGATGCTATCCGGGATCTCGATCTTAATGTCACTTTTAACTTTTACCTGACAGGCCAAGCGCACGTTGCTCTCGATCTCGGATTTGCTGAGGTAGGGCTTCTCTGTGGGGAGAAGCGGACCTCCACCTTCATTGACTTTGCATTTACATGCCCCGCAGGAGCCGCGCCCTCCGCAAGCAGAGGGGATGAAGATCTGTTTCTCACCCAGACTGCTGAGCAAGCTGCTGCCGCCAGTCACGGTGAGATCCTTCTTGGAGTTGATATTGATGGTCAGCTCGCCATAGTTGCTGAGCCATCTTTGGGCGATCACCATCACAAAGGCCAGCACTACTCCCACGCTGCTCATTAGGGCGATATCTTGGATTATTCTCAAAAACATCATTGCCCCTTATTGAACCTGCACGATTCCGGAAAAACCGATGAATCCCAAAGCCATGATCCCGGTGATGATCAGGCTGATGCCCGCACCGCGCAGACCGATCGGGATCAGCTTCTCTTTGAGTTTGCGCCGCAGTCCCGCCAGCATCAAGATCGCCAAAAGCCATCCGATGCCGCTGCCGGCACCAAATGCCACTGATTGGATGAAGCTATAGCTACGAATCACCATAAACAGACTTACACCCAAGATGGCGCAGTTTACCGTGATCAGCGGCAGGAAGATGCCCAAGGAATAGTACAAAGCAGGAGCATATCGCTCAATCAAGAGCTCCAGAAACTGCACAAAAGCGGCGATCACCACAATGAAGATGATGTATTGCAGATAGACGATCCCAAACGGCACGAGCAGATAGTGATAAACCACCCAGTTCAAAGCGGAAGTGATCGTGAGCACGAAGATCACCGCAAGTCCCAAACCCATGGCAGAGTCTATCTCGCGTGACACGGAAAGGTATGAACACATCCCCAAGAAATTCGTCAGCAGAATATTGCTGGTGAAGATTGCTGCCCAAAAGAGAACAAATGCACTGATATCCATTATGCTTTCGCCTTGTAGTAATAAGTATTGATAGCCCAGATGAGCAGCGCAAGCAGGAAGAATGCACTCGGCGCCATCACCATGATGCTCCATGAAATCCACCAATCTCCCAGGATCCTAAGACCAAAGATGGAACCAAAGCCAAAGAGTTCGCGGACGAATGATATCACAAGCAAGACCAGCGTGTATCCCAATCCCGCGCCAATGCCATCAATCATAGAGTCGAAGGGCTTGTTTTGCGAAGCGAAGGCTTCCGCACGCCCCATCAAGATGCAGTTTGTGATGATCAAGCCCACATAGGGTCCCAATTGCTTACTGATCTCAGGGAGATTTGCTTTCAAAAAGATATCCACGATGATCACATAGGAAGCGATGATAAGGGTTTGGATCATCATCCTCACGCTTCGTGGAGTCCAGTTCCGAATCAGGGAAATGGTGAAATTTGCCAAAGTAAGCGTAAATATCACCCCCAATCCCAAGATCAAGCTGTTTAGCATCAGGTTCGTCACTGCCAAGGCGGAGCAGATTCCCAAGATCTGTCTCCACACGGAGTTCTCTCTGAAGGCGGCGTTTACAAAGATTTCTTTCTTAGTCATAATTCATTATTCCGAAAGTATTTGTATATATGATTAAACTCATCACGAAGCATTTTGATCACCGAATCTGAGGTGATTGTAGCGCCGGTCACTCTGCGCAATTGCCGCTCATTCTCCGGAGTCTGGGTCTCGGCTATGAATTCATAGGATTGGCTGATGTCTTCCTCTGCATCAGGATTTACAACGAAGAGTCTGTCACGAAACTGTGACAAAAACCAATCCTCCTCGATGCGCGCTCCCAATCCCGGAGTTTCGTGTTGATTGACTATGTTAAAATCCAAGATCGTACGCAAATCCACAGTCGTGGACACAAGGGCTTGCATGCTGCCCCACAGTCCTTTCCCTCGGATTTCAAAGCAATATGCCAAGATCTCTTCATCCACTTCTGCTTGATAGCTTTCTCGGTCAAGCTCCGGATAGTCCCGGCTCCGGACAAAGCGCTCATAGGACTCAGGGTAGGCGGCCATGATGGATTCTGTGCTCTCGCCTGTATAGTCTGAAATGGCAGAGGCCAAGGTGCTTAAGACAGCTATTTGATAGCTATCTCGCTCTTGGCGGAGGATCTTATCCTGGCTAAAGCGATACATCACGCTTAGGATGCTGGCAAAAATTACCACCATGATGAGCATGAAAACGATGGGGTACCAGAAGCTATCTTTCATTTTACTCCCACCTTTTCAAGACCGTATTCGATGAGAGGCATGAAGGCATTGGTGAGCAGGAGTGCAAACATAAAGCCTTCCGCAAAGAGGGAATAGCGCCGTATAAAGACAGTCAAAAAGCCTATCAAAAGACCATAGATCCAGATCGCGATCTTGCCTTTGGGACACGAGACCGGGTCTGTGACCATGAAGACCACGCCAAAGATCGCTCCGCCGCTGATAATGAAGTACAGCGGGTTCATCTGTGGATAGAAGGCAAAGCTAAACACCGTCAACGATAGAAGCGTGGCAAGCATGGGCTGCCATTTTGCCGTCTTGGTAAGGATCAGATAGATCCCTGCCAGGATGATGAGTAGGGCTGAGCCTTCTCCGATCGAACCGGGGATGAATCCTGCAAACGCATCGGAAAACCCATGCAAAGATTCTGATGTGGCACGATAGTGGTTTAGGATGGTAGCTCCGGTGAGCATGGAGGAATCTGCTTGCCACCTCACAAATCCACCCGGGAAGTCAGATGCCAAAAAGGGTCTCACCCAAGAGATGGTCATCTGGTTTGGAAAGGAAATATACACAAAAGTGCGGCCCAAGATCGCAGGGTTAAAGATATTCGCCCCAAAGCCACCAAAGACCATCTTGCCAAAGGCAATAGAGACCACCGCTGCCAAGGCCGAGATCCACAGCGGGATGGTCGGGGGGAGCGTGAGCGCCACCAGTGATCCTGTCACAAATGCCGCCATGGAGATCTTGCCTGGTTTCTTCTTGCGCACAAAGAGCCATTCCGTGATGTATGCGGCGATATTCGCCACCAGCACCACTGCCAATACTCTCAGGCCAAACAAGTAGACCGAGAAGAGAGTGATCGGGATCAAGGCATATAGCACCCGATTCATCATCTGCTGCTTCAGAATTTTCTCAAACATACAAAGCTATCCTAGTTTTCTTTTGCTGCATTCTCATCTGCAGCGCGGGATTCTGTCAATGATAATCTCAAAAACGCCTGCTGCTTGGGTGTCTCAGCCCGCTTTATGAAGCATGAAAACCCGGCAAACTATTTACTAAGCACCATCTTGCGCATGTCGATCGCATCTTGTGAGCGGAGCCTAAGAAAATATAGCCCACTCCCAAGAGGTGGATTCGTTTCATTGGCATCAAAAGCGATTCGATGAGCTCCTGCTTCCATGTAACCTTCATGGATGGTTTTCAGTTTCTGACCTCTGACGTTTAAAATCTCCAAGCTGATCATACCAGCTTTCGAGATCTCAAAGGAAATACTGGTTTGCGGATTAAACGGGTTTGGGCTGATCCCGGTGATCGAGCTCACCAGTTCGGGGCTGGTAAGGTCACTATTTGAAGTCGGCTGCAAGATCGCGTTTAGCGTGACTGTGCCTTCTGCTTCGACAACGACATCAGTGAATTCAAACGGATGATATCTCGGTGCCGTGATCATCACGTCATAGCTTCCCGCTACCACTTCGAGGCTATAGTTGCCTTGTTCGTTGGAAGTGGTGCTAAACTCCCCGGCGCTGATCGTTGCGCCACTGATCCCTTCCGCATCCAGATTGATTATGATCCCTGTGATCAATCCTATCCCGCCTTCTTTGATGATGGAGTTTGAGATCGCGGCAAGGGAGCTGACCCCATTTGTATAGATGCTTTTGACTGCCCATCGATAGTTCCCGCCGGACAGATTATACCAGTCATGATCCTCAAAGTAGGTTTCAGTGACGATCTCATCGGTCAAAAGCTGCCATGATGCGGGATCATCTTCTTGTCCCACCCGCAGACGGTGGACTTCATAACCCTCAAAAGCGCGATTAGCGTCCATGGAATCTCCTAGTTGCCAGTCGTGATTTGTCGGAGCATTCCAGGTGATCGTCACATAGGAATCGCCCCCATCGATGGTAGCGGAGACACTTTGTGGCGGAGATGTCACTTCATTCATCGTGAGTGTTCCCATATCAAAATCGGTGTCGCCCACTTCGATCTCGCCAACGAGATTGCTATATCCCGGGGCGGTGATGGTATAGCTGTAGCTTTGTCCGGCAAAGACATTTGAGACCACAAAGTTGCCGTCAGCATCTGTGCTGGCAGCATATGGAGCATAGCCAATGAAAGCCAAGAAGGCTCCTTCCAGCCCCACCAAGGTGTCGGAGGCGATGATTTGTCCATGAATGCTCACCATAGAAAGCTGTTCGATGCTTTGATCGATGACAAGCTCGTCGCCTTCGCCTAGCACAATCTCCAAAGCAACAGTCTGATAGCCCTGTTTGGAAAATAGCAAGCTATAGCTGCCCGGAGGCAAAAGCGACAGCTCATATTCTCCTTCAGCATCGGTCGTGACAGCATAATCCGTGCCATCCAATGCAACTGACACACCTGCCAAAGGTTCGCCATCGTCAGTGACTGTTCCCGAGATCTGAGCCGGAGTGATGGGAATGGCAACGAGGGTGGTCATGGGAAATGCCCCGGAAAGAGAGCCGGTATTGTCCGGATTGTAGGGGTCCATCTCAGTATAGTCACTCTGATAGTTACGGGCTCGATTGCTTCCGATTGTCTGAGTCCGGAATCTATCATCAGTGCTATGATAGTCCGTGTCCAGTGGTCTTTGCACCGTAATCAAGAGATTTCGTCCGTCAAAATGGTAGAAATCTTCCATGAAGCCGAAGTATATCTCATTTGTTCCGGAAGGGTAATGCGTGGGGGCGTCATAAACCAAGCGGGATTCATCGCTAAGTGGGACCCATCCGGAAAGAAGGCTGGGCATGGATGTTCCCTGGATCCAGATCTTAGTATCCTTGCCCGGAAGATCACTTACGAAGTTGTTATAAAACTTAATGCCTGTGATCAATCCAGTAAAATCATCAATATCAGAGGGATAGATCAGCATCTGAAAGTAGCTGGTCTTATAATACATATCCACGGGGATTCGCGCTAGATCAGTGCCTGTGCCAATGGTGATATCTTCTCTGGTAATGGGCTGAGCCAAAAGCATGGAAGACGCACACACAAGGACTGTCAATAGCAGTAGTAGCTTTATCTTAGCATTCATAGTCGGTTTCCTCATAACTGCTGATAATATGTGGTTAACACCGATTTCTCATGTTTGAGTCAAAGAAAAGATCTCGATGCATTTGATATAGTAGTTGAAGGATAATGTCGCCAATGCGGCAATGATGTCAAGGACTATCTGAGCTCACAAAAAAAAGCCTCCCGCTTTGGGAGGCATAAGCTGGTGCAGAAGGCGGGACTCGAACCCGCACACCCGTTACAGGCACAAGATCCTTAGTCTTGCGTGTCTGCCAGTTCCACCACTTCTGCACTACTTAACATTTATTCACCCTGAGGAGTGTCACTTGGGATTTCGATCGGCACTGCTTGAGCCGGAGCGGCTTGCCCTTCGGCTTCCGGAAGCTGGCTCTGACGCTGTTGCACATCCGAGAGGCTCACTCCGCCGCGCATGTCTCTGACCAAAAATGCCAGCATAATGCATGATGCAGCAAAGATGACTGCCAAGATCTGAGTCCATTTCTTCAGAAGCTGGGAAGCTCCGCTTCCACCAAATACGTTCATGGCGGCACCACCGAGGTTTGCATCCAGACCGCCTTTGGAGGTTTGGGCGAGTATCACCAGCACCAAAATGATGCAGATGATAGCATGAATTATCAGGGCTATTGTATAAAGCATTTATATATCCTTAATCTGTAAGTTCAAAACTATGTTTGCGCACTCAAATCTATGGCGCTTTTTCTGTCAACTACTTTTTTGGGGATGCTCACGAGGATCATCGCCAAAAGAAGCAGCGCAGCGCCCACAAGCTTGCGAATACTAAGCTCTTCCGAAAGCATCAGATATCCTCCAAACAATGCAAAAACTCCTTCCAGACACATTATCACAGCCGCCGGAGTGGGCTCAGCTTTTTGTTGCGCCTTAATCTGTAGAGTATAGGCGATCCCGACGCTGATCAAGCCCCCATAAAGAATTGGCCAGATAGCCTTTGAGATTCCGCTGATGAGATCCATCGAGATCCCCATCCCGGGCTGCGTCGCGCCTCGCCATATCACCGCCGCCAAGCCGGAAAGCAGAGCGCAAATGGCAAACTGATCAAATGCCAAAAGACCCGTGGGGTACAGCTTGCTATATCTATCCACGATCTGCACATGCCAGGCAAAAAACAGCGCGGATATGAGAACCAAAAGATTCCCTAAAGTGATTTGAAGATCGCCAAACTGATTGATCCAATATAGCCCCATCACGGCAATCACAATAGCCACAGCTATTCTCTTCTGAACCTTCTGTCCTCGCCAGAGCCCGATCAAAGGGACAAAGAGCACATAGAGCCCAGTGATAAAGCCCGCACTTCCGGCTGTAGTGAAGATGATGCCAATCTGCTGCAGAGATGCTGCCACAAAGAGCACAATCCCGGGCAAAAGAATGACCCCGGAGCGCTTACGGAAGCTGCGAAATAGGGCAAAACGCACGAATAGCGCACCCAGAGCAAAACGGAGAGCATTAAAGCTAAAAGCATCAAGGCTCTCCATTCCCTTGCGCTGTGCCACAAAGGCAAAACCCCATAGCGCAGCGGTCAAGAGCAGCAACAAAGATGATGTCATAAAGGCAGAAGTTTAATGATTAAACCATTTAGTTTTCAGCTCATCCAGGCTGCCATTTTCTTTGATCTTTTCAAAAGCATCCTGCCAGGCGTCTTTGACCTTGACGTCTGTCTTTTTGGATATCGCAATATAATAGTCTGAAGACAAAAGCTCATAGACGGGCGTCAGGCTATCCATATCCACACCTGCTTCACGGCACAAATCAGGCAAAGTGACATCGGTGAAGACCGCAAGATCTGCTTTTCCTTCCTTGAGAAGCTTGAGAGTATGCAGGGGATCCACCATGCTCAACAGGTTGCTAAACCTCTGTTCCACCAGATACTGCTCCGTAAACCAATTTGTAGTAGTCGCGATCGTGTCGACTTCCTTTGCGTCTTCCAAAGTCTCGATTCTCAGAGGATCAGCGCTTAGGCTATAAAGGCTTGCCACGTTTGAGCCCAACGGACCCACAAAGTAGAAGAGCTCTTCTCTTTCGGGAGTGCGGTCTATGGTATACAATACTATGTTCGCGTCCCGCAGCGCGGTCGAATATGCCGCGTCCCAGCTCAAAAGATGAATCTGATGATCCGTGCCCAATTCTTGCTGGATGGCGTGCACCACGTCGGTGCCAAAGCCGGTGATTTCGCCATCTTGAATAAAGCTCAAAGGAGGATAATTCTCTGTGAGAATACTCAGGGATCTGTCTCTTAGAAAGCATGTGCCAAGCCCGATAATCAGAAGTATGCCAAATGCGATCAAGATGATCTTTTTCATAAGTCTTTCCTTTTATTGATGTCTTTTGCGTGCTTCGTCTTCGGACGAATCACGATTTTGGCAAACCCGGTATCCAGGTCGCCGTTCTTTAGTGACTTGACTGAGTGCGCCCGCAGGCGCAGGTCTTTGACCAAATCCTTACTGCCACAGAGGATGTATGCGGTGCTCCCGGCACAGCTCTGCTTGAGAAAATCGCCTAAGTCATTATACAATTTACTGATCGAATCTTTTTCTCCGAGCCTGACTCCATAGGGAGGATTTGTGATGATGGTTCCGCTGAAGATCTTGCGTGATCTCTCAAAATCTCCAACCTGCAAATCGATGTATTGCGCATGAGGCAGGATCTGCAGATTCTTCTGCGCGGCTGCGATGGCTTCGGGCTTGATGTCAGAGCCAAAGATCAGAGTCTCATCTGGGCGACGGATCATGGCATTTTCTTCATCTATTATTTGATCCCACAATCCTTGGTCAAATCCAGCTTGGAATCTGATCCGAGAATTGTCTCTGAGATATCCCGCGGGGATTCGGCAATAGTGCATATGCGCTTCTGCCAGGATGGTTCCACTGCCACACATCGGGTCATAGAGCGGCTCATCCCCTTCCCATCCGGAAAGCTTAACCATCGCCGCGGCAAGAGTTTCCTGCAAAGGTGCCTCCACGCTGTGTTGACGATATCCGCGCTTGTGCATACTCAGCCCCAAAAGATCAAGCGAGATCGTGGCTCGGTTTTCATGAATATGCAGATTAAAGAGGATCTTGGGATCTTTATTTGAATAGCTGGGACGCTCGCCATACTTGTCGCGAAAGCTATCGCATATGGCGTCTTTGAGGATCTGACTGCTATAAAGTGAGTGCCTGGTAAATGAATTGCTCACATTGCAATTGATCCCAAAGGTATCTGTCACATCAAAGATGCTCGGCCAATCGATGTTTTTACGAGCTTGATTGTGTAGGTACTTGTTGCTATGGCAGCTAAAGCTGAGAATCGGCTGCAAGACCCTCTGGACGAGCCGTGCACTATATAGGATACGATACAACACCGGTAGCTCAGCGGCAAAATCCAAGCCTCGTGAATGCTCATTTATCTGAGCCGCACCAAGTGACTCCAGTTCACCGGCAGCATGCTTTTCCAAGCTTCCGGCTACAACGGCAAAAAATCTCTGCATCTATGTGTCTGCTTAGCTATATAGATAGCGTTTGATCTTTTGGGTTGGAGTTTTTTGGAAGGGCTCGCTCACAATATGGATCTTGATGATCCGGCTAAAGCTGGAAAGCAGTTTGTTAAGATCCTGTCTATTATCTTCCATCAACTGAGGGATCTTGGATTCTGATATGTGATCTTTATCCAAGTTCTCAAAATCCGGATAGACCATAGCGTGAAGCTGATTATCCCGCTCGATCACCAAACTTTCGCCCACATATGGCATGTTGTTGAGCTTTTGTTCCACCAACTCGGGATAGATGTTTTCCCCGCTGGGTCCCAGGATCATGTTTTTGCTGCGGCCGCGTATAAAGACATATCCGTCCTTGTCGATCGTGCCGATATCCCCGGTATGCAGCCATCCGTCTTTGAGCACTTCTTGGGTTCCTTCTTCAAACTTGTAATATCCCTTAAAAAGCTGCTCTCCTTTTACTAAGATCTCTCCGGGCACATTTTCAGGATCATGAGAATCGATCTTGATAGTCAAAAACTTCACCTGCTTGCCGCTGGATTCAAATTTGTGATGTTGCCAATTTGCGTATGAGAGCAGCGGACCGCACTCCGTCATGCCATAGCCGATGGTGAAGGGGAAGCGGATCTTCTTCATAAAGCTCTCCACCTCTGCATTCATGGGAGCTCCTCCGGTGATCAACTCGCGGATATTCCCGCCAAATGCCTGCATCAGCTTGGCACGAATCTTTTTGTAGATCACTCTGTTGAGCCCGGGGATCTTGAGCATCGCGCGCATCTTGGGACTCTCGATCGTAGGCTGAAGCTGCTTTTTATAGATCTTTTCGATGAGCAGGGGAACGGTCAGTACCACTTCCGGCTTCAGATCCTTCATCGCAGAGAGCAGAAGCTTGGGGGCGGGAATCTTGTCCAAGAAATTGATGTGATTTCCCCGAGTAAACGGGTAAAGAAAATCAAAGCTGCTCGCATAGGCGTGAGCAAGTGGGAGAAAGGCAAAGACTTTAGCGCCGACGCTGAAGAGTAGCTGCTCGCGTGCAACGATGATATTTGCCAAAAGACTCCGATGGGGGAGCATCACACCCTTGGAAAATCCAGTGGTTCCGCTAGTGTAGAGGATGGCGGCGATATCCTCATTGTCACAGACATCCTCAGCCTTAATGCCATCCTTGCCCAGCTTTGCGAAATCCGATTTCTCAAAAGCCGTAAAGCCGAGTTTATCAGGATCAAAGCTATCTCCTTCCGGCTTCAACTCATCGAGTGAAAAGATATGCTTAACCTTGCGCAATTGCTCTGTATCAATGCTCTCCAGCTTGTCTTTTGACATGAAAAGCAGGACAGAGTCACTGTGGTTGATGATGTGCTGTGTGTCTTCTTCGGAAAAATTTGCCAGAATGGGGACGATCGTGCAGCCATAGGTGACCGCTGAGAGCCAGACCACAGCCCAATTGCTGCAATTTTTGCCGGCTAAGGCCACCTTGTCGCCTTTTTTTAGATCTATCTTTGCAAAAAGATCGTGCATCCACATCACCCGTCTGCCTACATCAGAATAGTTTATGGCATCGCCGGGATAATTTGTAAAGGCCGGTAAATCCCAAAATTCTACGATTGAGTCGATAAGATAAGGAATCAACTTCTCTTTGATCATAAATACTCCTTGGCTGCTATGCGCAGATCTGCTAGTCGGATTTTTGTCTTATACGCTCGACGATCACTAGCCTCTAAGGCTTCCTGCACTTGTCAAGAAAAAAAGCTGAACACCGCTTTGTTTAAGCATATATATGTGACACGAATCATCGATAGTGAAGATGAAAATTCATACCAAGCACGCCAAGCTTCTGCTAATCTCACGAAATTTGCCCAAGCTAAGTGCTTGCAAAATAGGGGATCCTCATGCCTTGCTCACCGGTCGCTCACCGGTCGAGCGTGCAAGCGGTGAGAAAATAAGGACTTAGGCGATTTGCGGCTACGCCGAAAATCGAATGTACAATGTACGATTTACGATCTACGATCTACAATTAAGTGTCGCTGCGCACGTATCTGACTTATCACTACCAACCCAAAACCAGTCATTCCGTTTCATCACTACCAGCACTACATTAGCCATTCCAAATCTTCAATACCAGCTAATATTAGTCATTCCGGAACACGTAGCTTAGCGGAGTGTATCCGGAATCTAAAAATTTGTGCACGAATTTGCACTAATTATCACAAATATGCTGAGAAGGTCATTAGTTTTGAGGGGAGTGACGGATTGACGTTCTGCGTAGATACAGAGCCCGTGTCGCCCACAAGGGGCATAAGGCTTTTTTTCCGTTCAGAACGAGGGGCCTCTGCGCATCTTAGCTATCCACTAGCGCCCAGTCCGGGGCCATATGGCAGGCCATTATGAGTCGTCCCTGTTTATCACACTTAGCTACATTAGCTCTAGCGCTTGGGCCTTCTTGGTCTTTTGCCAAAGGCGGGGACTATCATCTCCTTTTGTTTTCTGATCTCTGAAGGGGAGGGGATATGAATCGGTTTACCGCTTTCAAAGTCCAATCCGCTATAGTACATACAAGTGCTGATCGTCATCGGAGTCGGGGTGAATTCCTGCACTTGTTCCACCTTTATCTGATTTCTTATCAGCCAGTTTTTGAGGTGTTTGGCATCTTCCATGCTGCATCCGGGGTGTCCGATGATGATATAGGGGATGATTTGGCGCTTTATTCCTGCTTTATTTACTTCGTTAAAATACTCTTTGGAAAAGGCTTCAAAGCGGCTGATATCGGGCTTTCCCATCAGGCGAAGAACCTCCGGAGAGCTGTGTTCGGGAGCTAGCTTGAGTCTGCCTCCGGTGTATTTTTTGGCAATCAATGAAATGTAGCGCTTGGCTTCTAGAGCCATGTCGTGGCGGATGCCGCTGGCTATGAAGACATGCTTGATCTTTGGCAGTTGTGAAAGCTTCTCCAAAAGTGAGATCTGAGCGGAGTAGTCTATTACGAGATTTTGGCAGATATCAGGGTAAATGCAGCTGCGGCGTTTACATCCATCGGGGAAGGACAGCTTGCAATGGCTCATATACATATTGGCGCTGGGTCCGCCCACATCGCTGATGACGCCACTCATGGTTTTGGCTTCACAGATGATGGAATCCGGATTGCGGGACTGGATCTTTTTGCCTTGGTGAACGGCGATGGCGCAAAAATTGCAACCGCCATAGCAGCCACGATGGGATGTGATGCTACTCTTGATCTGCTCCCACGCCGGGATGACCCTGTTTTGGTAGATCGGATGGGGAGCTCTCATGAAGGGCAAAGAGTAGATCTCGTCCATCTCGGTCGCGCTCAGCGGGGGAGAGGGGGGATTGTGCCGTATAAATCTGCCGCCATTTAGCTGATATAGGCTATCGGTCTGATGTTTGGCATAAAATGCTTTGTTCATCTCCCAAAAGGTCTTTTTATCAGAGCATTCATCTGCATCAGGAAGGCGAAAGTCTCCCGGAGATTGGGCGAAGCAAACGGTTCCGGGAAGCTCCTGCAAATCAGAGATATCAGAGCCCTCATCGAGCTTTTTAGCAAGCTCGAGGATAGATCTCTCAGCCATGCCATAGATGAGCAAATCAGCTTTGCTATCTGACAGAATGCTGTTGCGAATCTTGTTTTGCCAAAAGTCATAATGTGCGATGCGTCTCAAGGAAGCTTCGATGCCGCCGATGATCACGGGACTGCCTTTGAAAAGGCGGCGAACGATGTTTGTGTAGATCATCACAGCACGATCAGGGCGCAATCCGCTTTTAGCATCGGGAGAATAGGCGTCGTCATTGCGGCGCTTGCGCTGTGCTGTATAGTGATTTACCATAGAATCCATGTTGCCGCTGCTGATTCCGAAAAACAGTCGCGGACGCCCCAGAGCCAGGAAGTCCTCATCCTGCTTCCAATCCGGTTGTGCTATGATCCCCACATTGTATCCGGCATGCTCCAAGACGCGAGCCAAGAGCGCAGTGCCAAAGGAAGGGTGATCGATGTAAGCATCTCCGGAAATGAGGATGATGTCCGGCTCAGTCCAGTTTCTAGCGGCGAGATCTGCCTTGTTGATGGGGAAGAATGGCATTCTATGATATAGTAAAGGGCGCTAGCAAGTAGCGCCCGAAATCAGAATGAGGCAGGCTCAGGGATTGATCCGAATGATGTTGATTGCCTGAATGCCTTTCTCGGTTTCCATAAGATCAAATGTGACTATCTCATCCTGCTCGAGAACCTTGAGCTCCCGGGGCGAATTTGTCACGATGGACTTCCAATGAACAAAGTACTCTTTGCTGTCTTCGGTAATAATAAAGCCGTAGCCTTTATTTTTATTAAACCACTTCACTTTTCCTTGCATAAGAACCTCTTTTAGATAGGATGTACCAAGTTTAGGTGATGCTGAAAATACGTCAACCAATATTTTAGGGAAACTAGTGAAATCTTGCGGTTGTGGAAATTCCTACTCAGAACAGCTGTGATGAATCGCGGATTTTGCATCCTTTTTGCTTGACTATTATGATCAGATCCAGATACTGCCTCAAATGGTAAAAATCTAAAGTGAGGTTGCGCATGAAAGCTAGGATATTGCTCGTGGATGACGATCGTCTTTTACGTGAAGTCATCGGTGACTTTTTAGTTTTTAATGGCTATGTAGTTGATATGGCTGAAAATGCGGAACAAGCTTTGGAGAAGTTTGGTCCCGATAGCTATGATTTGGCGCTGATAGATTTTGTGATGCCGGGGATGAATGGACTTGAGCTGATGAAAGAGCTTATGAAAAAGGATCCTCATCTTTTTTGCCTGATTATGACCGGCTATCCCACGATTGACAGTGCCTACAAGTCTATGGTAGACGGCGCTTCGGATTATATCATCAAGCCCTTCCAGCTCAGTGAATTGCTGGCTGCCATCAAACAACATCTGGATAAATGAAGTATAAAGTACAACTCGTCGAAGATCAATCCCCCTTAGCTGCCAAAATAGCTGATAGTTATGGCTTTTGGCACAATCCCGATTTTATGTCAGCCGTGGCGCGGCTTCACCAAGTCGATGCCTATCAAGTGCAAGTCTTCAAAGGAGAAGAGCTTATCGCCCTGCTTCCTGTTTATGAACGCCGCAAGCTAGGCATCAAAGCCTTGGTGACTCCCACTGCCAGCTATTATCAAGGGATATCATATGCCTTTGAATCCAATATCAACCCCGCCCGGAGAGTTCTGGATACAGTGGCTATTACATCCGATATTGCTGAGTTTCTGTCCTCCCGATATCGGCGTATCAACCTCAAACTGACTCCCCAAAACTATGATGTACGAGGCTTTAGCTGGAGTGGTTACCGTGCTAAGCCTCTCTATACTTTTCGGGAGTATTTGGATCAAGAGCTGAGTCCCATGGCGGATGAACGCAAGAAGCTGCGCATGGCAAAAGGCGCGGGTATGTATCTTGGTGAAGACTTTGATGCAGAGAGCTTTATCCGCCTTCAGCGGGATCTGGAAAAGCGCAAGAGCTTCAACAAAGGAGTCTCCTATCCCGCACTTATGGATTTCTATAGGGAATTGCACGAGCATGGACTGTTGAGACAATTCAACATCTATTATAAAAATGAGATAGTGAGTGCCAATATCATCCTCTCAGATGGGGGAGAGCTGGCTTATACTATTATTTTGGCGACCCAAGAGGATGCCATGAAACTTGGAGCTGCGACTCTTCATAGTGTGGAGCTTTCCCGTCATCTGCCGTCCACGACCAAGATCTTGGATTTTTGTGGGGCAAACATCCGGGAAGTAGCCAGGTTCAAGGCGGCTCTGGGCTTGGATCTTAGAGTCTATTATCATATTAGTTTTTGAGAAGATTATGAAAAGAATATTGGTTTTATCAGGTGGAGATTCCCACGAACGAGAAGTTTCACTGATCTCCGGCTCACAGATCAGCAAGACGCTGGGAAGCATGGGATACGAAGTATGCGAGCTGGATCCGGCGGCATATTCCTCCTTTGTGGACTTGGCAGGAGCAATCCGGGATAGCGAGGCAGATATGGTCTATAATGCTCTGCATGGCGGTGACGGTGAAAATGGGAAACTGGTGGCAGCCTTTGAGATTTCCGGGATTCCCTTCACAGGATCGGGATCCAAGGCATCCTGCTTGGCGATGGATAAGTATGTCTCAAAGCTCATCGCCAAACAAGAGGGTATCCCCTGCCCAAAGGATATCCTGATGCGAGCGAATCTGATTCAGGACTACAATGATCCTATGGATTATAGCGGATTTGTGGATAAACTCGGCCTGCCCATCATCGTCAAGCCAAACGATTCTGGCAGCTCGGTCGGAATCAGCATAGTGCATGAGATTGCGCAGCTCAAGGAGGCGGTCGAAGCGGCATTTGCCCAATGTGAGACAGTGCTCTTGGAGGAATATATTCCCGGGCGCGAGATCACAGTCAGCATCTTGGGTGGCAAAGCCTTGCCGGTGGTCGAGATCTGTCCCAAAAACGGTTGGTATGACTATCACAATAAATACACTACAGGCAGCACCGAGTATTTGGCTCCTGCGCCCATCGATGAAGCAATCTCTCAGCTGGTTTCTCTATATGCGGAACGCATTTTCTTTGCCATGTCCTGCTCGGTATATGCCCGAGTGGATTTTCGTCTAAAGCAAGATAAATTGTATTTCTTGGAGCTCAATACTTTGCCGGGAATGACACCCCTGAGTCTGACCCCGATGGCAGCAAAAGCAGCAGGCTTGAGCTTTGAGAATCTTTTGGATAGTATTTTAAATCTCAGTAAGCCATCCTAATTGGGAGGAATCATGAAACACATAACGATCATCATCACTTTTTGTTTGATCGCCCTAAGCTTGACTGCGACCAGCATCAGCTTTAGCCCACAAGAGATCATGTTAAATAGACTAAGCACTCTTAGTTTTGATCCCATCCGCCCGGAAAGCCAACCGATATTGGCAAACGTGACGCTTACAAACGGCGCACAAATGCAACGCATCAAGATGCAGGTGGTGCTAAAATGGAACAATCAGACCATCATCGGGCCGAATGAAGTGGTCTTTATCAGCAAGGAAGCATGGAGCCCAAATCAGAGCGTGAGCATGAGCAATCGGGATCTCATCACCGAGCATGACAATATCTATTTTGAGCCTGATGGACATATCAATATTGATATCATGGATGCCATCGAGAGCTTTCCCACTCTTGAAGCTGCCGCGCTTTCCGGTTTCTTCCCGGACGGGCGGATTGAGCTCGAAGTATCAGTAAAAGGAGAGAATTCCGCAAATTGGGAAAACACCGGAGTCTTCCGCATTGTCATCCGCAATGCCGGATCCATCCAATTGGTATCCCCGGGACGATCCATCGGGCAGAATCCGCCGAAACTAAGTGGCCTGCCTCTCAGCTTTTTCTGGAACGCCGTCAATACCGGCTTCAACGAGGAGCGGCTTGTGATTCGGGAGTTTCCCGCGCATGTCCCACCTCAAGCTTCGACCGTCGAGCGCGGTGGATCTGAAGTCTATCACTCTCAGACGGGAGTCATAAGCGGCTTCTCGGAATATATTCCCTTCAATGATGGCTACTTTTATGCTTGGCAAGTATATGTGCCGCTGTATGATGAGAACAATCCCAGATCCCAAAGATCAGCACAGGGATCCAGCCTTAAAAGCAGATGGTTTGTGTTTCAATATGTGGAAAACATGGACTCAGACGAAGACGGAGGCGACATCCAGGCACTGCTCAATCTATTGGGCAACGAAGCTCTTTTGAATCTTCAGAATCTTGGCTTTACTCCGACCGGGGAAGTCATTTATGACGGCGTTGTCTATCGAGGACAGGACGCCATCGATCTCATCAACAGTCTCTTGGGTAAAGAGATAGAAATCAAGGTCTTGGACTAGGGGGGTTATCATGAAAAAGATATTGATCGTGTGCGTCGTTCTCTTTTTGGCAGCAATATTAAGCGCTGAGACTGTAGCTCTGCTCTCAGCCAGCAAGGGAGATGTCAAGCTGGAACGTGCCAACAAAGCAGTGAACTTCAAAAATGGCGATTTGCTCCAGAACCGCGACGTTATCAGAACCGGTCCGGAGAGCTTTGCCGCATACAAATACATCGACGCCTCGTCGCTGATCAAGCTGTTCTCAAACTCAGTGGTCACCATCCATGCAGAGCAAGCTGATGGTCAGCTCTCCAAGCGCGTGAACGTCAGCCAGGGCAGCGTGCTCTCAAGCATAAAGAGCGGCACCGGAGCTTTCACTGTGCAGACTCCCACGACCGTCGCATCTGTCAAAGGCACAGAGTTTATGACCAGAGTTGATGAGGGGGGGAATAGCATCTTCATCGTCACGGAAGGTGAGGTGGAGCTGCGCGTCTTGGTGACTGATGAAATGATTACTGTCAGCAAAGGCCGCACTGCCATCATCGATCCTGACCACAAAAGCCAGTTGCGAGACAGCAATGAGGATGATATCAGCTCCATCGAATCAGCAGAATTGGATTCTTCTCGGGAAACTCAGAAAAGCAGGCTCATCATCCCGGTTCTGGATGAAGCAGGAAACACCAAACATATTGAGATCACTTTCTGATGAGGAGTTACATAATGAAACCGATTGCTCTGTTAATCCTATTCATTGGCATTGCAGTATACGTCGGAGCAGTAAGTGTGCTCCATGTCAGTCCGCAGGAGTTTAGCCCCGGCTCTGATGCTGAGCTCTTGCTGGAGATCAGCTCCGGGCTTGAAGATATTGCCAGTGTCGACATTCACTATCGCGGCGTCGGAGAGAATGTCTATCAAAGCGAGGCCATGCGTCAAGATGGCTCCGGATCCAATATCTTTCTTGGAAAGATCCCCGCTTCAGCCTTAGTTAACGATGAGGTGGAATACCGTTTTGAGTTTCGTCTTCTATCAGGCAGCACTTTGTATCTGCCTGCTGATGATGGCATGAGCCCGCTCTATGCCCTGCGTCCTCGTGCTCCTCATGGGACCAAGACAGACGGCTTTGTCCTGCTCTCAGACGAGCCCAGCATCAACCAAGATGATGGATACATCCTAGCAGTGAGCTTCATGGCGCTTCAGGAAGATCTTGATCCCCAAAGCATCAAGGTCTATGTCGGCGGCAAGGACGTCACCAAAGATACTCAGATCACCTCCTCTGTGCTATTGTATAGAGACGAGCGCCCCCGTGCGGGGATCCAGCGGGCAATGGTCGTGGCAGAACACAAGGGCAGAGAAGTCTATTCTGATACTTGGGTCACACAGATCGCCCCCGGAACTTCGCGGCGCGACTTCCCCATCAGCTATCGCGGAACGGTGAACTTCGCTGCCAACGTCTATGACGTATCGAACAAGGATCAGGCCTTTGGCACTAGGGAAGACGACTACCGTAGCTGGGCAGATCTATATGCAAACTACGGGATTCTGGATATGCAAGCCAATCTCTTGGTTTCCAGCTTGGAAAACTCAAATAGTCAACCCGTCAACCGCTATACATTCGGCATAAAGTTGCCCGTCTTGGATCTATATTTTGGAGACTACTCGCCGCATCTTTCTTCCTTCACATTATCCGGGAAGAACATCCGCGGACTATACGGCAGTTTGCATTCCAGATATGCTGAGCTCATTTGGGCACTTGGTGAATCTGTGCGCAAAACCACCTTTGAATCACCCATCTCCGGTGAAAAGAGCGGCAGCTTCAAGCAGGAAGCCATTGGAGCCAGATTGAGATTGGGCAGCGAAAACGGCTTGATGGTCGGCATCAGTGGCTCGCGTCACAGAGACATCGTGAGCTCTTTGGATGAAGAGTATTACCGCTTTGTAGACGCCGTGGGGGACACCGTCTACACCGCTCGTGCCCAAGACAATGCCGTGCTCAGCTTTGATGCCAGGCTCAATGTGCCGGATCAGAGCGTGATCATGGGAGTGGAGCTGGCAGGAAGCTTGCTAAATAGAAACACCATTCCCGGACCACTGACCAGTGTGGATCTGGAAGACTACGGTCTGGAGCTGGAGATTGGGGACAACACTATCGATCCTTCGGATTTTGCTGACTTCTTTGTGGTCAACAAAAACATGGAGCCCTTCATGCCTAGCAAAGCGAATCTGGCTTGGACAGCATATCTCAGGATGTATTTCTGGAACAACTTCCTGAGTGTCCAATATAGCGAGACAGGTTCAGCCTTTCACGCTTTGGGTGCACACTATCAGATGAATGATTCCAAGATGCTCACGGTGTCGGATCAAATCACGGTCGGCAGGCTGCTGACGATTACCGGCAGCTACAGCGTTACAGAGGACAACCTCATGGGACACAAGAGCGAGACAAACAGCTATCAAAACATTGCTGCTCAGGCCATTCTGAGAGTTCCTCGGATGCCATATCTCAAAGCGTCCTTTGCCGACAATCGTGGAGAAAACAAAGCCAATGAGGATATAGAAAGCGATTTCACCCCATACACTCGCGACGCGCGCAATATGAGCTTTGGCATCGGCTACAACATCGTCCAGATTCCCTATGTGCCCACACAATTGGACATCAGCTACCGCTTTGGAAACAACGTCAATGAGATCGATCAAGGCGCTGTAGCAGGCATCCAAAAGCTCAATGACAATAAAAACAATGGCATAGCTTTCACGATGAGCAATCGCTACCAGATGCTCCCGCTGCGCACTCAGCTATCCTTTAGCACCGCAAGCAATGAAAACATCCTTTTGGACGAAAAGTACGAGAATAATAGCTTCTCTCTGCGAGCTGATTACAGCTTCTTGGAGAAGATCCTGCGTCCTTATGTATCATATAGAAACACCAGCCTCAAAGGGGATCATGATCCTCAGTCGTTTAACTACTACAATCTCGGGTTGGAAGCATATCCGCTGACAAACATGACTGTCTCGGCTGATATCGGGCTGAGAAACTACAAAAACGATGCTGACAGCTCAATGGACTATGACACCACTACATTCCGTCTGCTGCTGTCCCAGCGTTTCTAACTAAAGCAATCGGGAGCACTTCTTAGGCAGTGCTCCCTTCTTTTTGTAAGGAGCTTGCATGCGCCGCTATAGATGTATCATACTCACAGTTCTCATTCTCCTGATAGTCAAGACCATTTTCCTCTTTCCCACATTTGACTCTTTGGAATACAAGGCTCAGGACAGCTTCTTTCAGAGACGCGGAGCGCGCCCCATCAGCGAAGATGTGGTGATAGTGGGCATTGATGATGCTACCTTCAGCGCTCTGAACATCACTTGGCCCTTTCCGCGAGAATATCACGCCAAGCTGATCGAAAATCTCCACCTCGCAGGTGCGCGGATGGTGATCTTTGATATCGAGTTTACCGAAAACTCCCGTCCCGAGGCAGATGCCCTATTGGCGGATACTGCTGCTTACTACGACCATGTCGTCTTTGCCGGCAAGGTTCTAAAAGCCTCTTCAGTGGGGATGCCGGATCAATTGGTGATGCCCATCCGCGAGATCAATGCCCATCAGCTCCTCTGGGGGATAGTCAATATGGGCGGGGATACGGACAATGTGATCCGCAAATACACACTTTTTGAGCTGCATGATGAAAACCCATATTACAGCATCGGAGTGGTAGCACTCGCAAATGCCGATAGCTTCGCCGGAGATTGGGATAGCAGGATCACTCGCGACAAAGCCAAACTGTCCGTGGGGCAAAGGGAAGTCCCGATCTTCCGGCAAAACCAGGCTTTAATAAACTACTATGGCCCTTCTGCCACTTTCCCCACCATCTCATACTCCACTGTGCTGGATGATGATACGGTGGATATGCCCGGATACATGGGCATTGAGCTCAATGAATACTATGATCTTGTAGAGTCTGGATTCTTGCAGGATAAGATTGTGCTCATTGGAGCTACGGTTGATGAGCTTCACGACAAGTTTCCCACCCCCTTTGGAGGCGAGTGGACTCCCGGAGTGGAGATCCATGCAAATTTCGTCGAGATGGCGCTGTCCGGCAGCTACCTGAGCGTGATCAATCCTTGGCTATATCTTGCTTTGGAGTTTATCCTCCTGCTTTTGGCATGGGCGATCTTCAGCCGGATCAGACCCCAGATCTCAGCGATCATTTTGCTCGTGCTTGTCTTTTTGCAATACGCCTTGGCATATCAGATCTTCGTGAATCTCAATCTTCTCTTGCCGGTGGTGCAGACTGCTCTGATCCTTCTCTTGATCTATATGGCAAGCCTTGTATGCCACTATATGGATACGATGAAAGAAAAGCGCTTCATCCGCCAGGCATTTCAGCAATATATGGCTCCGGAATTGGTCGGGGAACTGCTCAAAAATCCGGATAGTCTCAGCTATGGCGGCTCTTTGCAGGAGATCACCGTCCTATTCTCAGACATCCGCTCTTTTACAACCTACTCAGAAAACCACAGCCCTGAAGAAACAGTGAACACCCTCAAAGAATATCTCACCGAGATGGTGCGGATCATCATCGACAACAAAGGCATCTTGGACAAATTTGTAGGCGATGAGATCATGGCACTCTTTGGAACCCCTCTGCCTTTGCCAAATCATGCTCTTTCGGCATGCAAGGTAGCTTTGAAGATGCGGGAAAAGATGACGGAACTGCAAGAAGCATGGACGGCTGCCGGTCTGGAAGCTTTTGAGATCGGAATTGGGATAAACACAGGAAATGCCGTGGTAGGAAATCTGGGAAGTGAGCAGATCTTTGACTACACCGCCATCGGAGATACGATCAATCTGGGCGCTCGTCTGGAGAGCATCAACAAGGAGTATGACACCGCCAAGCATATCATCATCAGCGAATATACTCTTGAGCACGTCAAAGACCATGTCGATGTCCGCTATCTGGACGATGTCAAGGTAAAGGGCAAAAACAAAGCGGTGAAGATCTATGAGCTGCTTTCTCTCAAAGACGCAGATTAGTCAAATCAAAATGCTGCCTAAGCAAGATTATAGTTGACCATTTAGACAGTGATTTTTAAAATGGCTCTAATGAACAAATCATAGGAGTATAAGGCGATGAAAGTGTTGAAAACATACCCGGAAAAATGCATCTCTTGCCACGTTTGCGAGAGTACATGCTCAAGCCTCTATTTCAAGGAGGACAAACCCGAATTGTCCTGCATTCAAATCCACGACGAGACTAATCCTCCGGATATGAATGTGTGCAACCAGTGTCAAGCCTGCGTGGCAGCTTGCCCCACCTGCGCTATCACCGTGAATAAACAGGGAGTGGTCATGATCTCCCGCAGTCTCTGCATCGGATGTCTGATGTGCGTGGCAGTATGTCCCACAGATTCCATGCGCAGTGCTTTTGGAAAACACAATCCCTTCAAATGCATAGCCTGTGGCGCATGCGTGAAGACCTGTCCATCCGAAGCATTGGAAATCGTAGAGCAATAAGGAGATATGAATGATAGAGAGGAAAGTATTAGCTGAATACCGTTACGGCCTAAAGCCCATTGAAAAAGGCTACAACCGCCGCACCCTATATGTGAATGTCGGCTCCAAGGAAATCAAAGAAAAGCCCGTCTCCGACATGATGATCGACAAGTTTGTCGGCGGGAAAGGATTTGACTTATATCTGATGTGGCAGGGTGTCAAGGACGACACAAAGTGGAACGATCCGGAAAACGAGATCTGCATCTCCTTCGGCCCACTGTGTGGAAACACCTCATACCCCGGCAGTGGAAAATCCATCGTCACCACCATCTCCCCGCTCACCGGCATCCCCGTGGATTGCAACGTCGGCGGACACTTTGGCCCCTACACCAAGTTTGCCGGTTTTGACGCACTGGAGCTACAAGGCAAAGCCGATGAGGATGTCATCGTCTATATCGATGGCGACAAGGGCATTGTGAAGATCCTCACCGCTCCGGATGAGCATATCAACAGCCACGTTTTGGCAGAAGAGCTGCATCGTGAATTTGCCGAAGCAGAAGGCAAAGAGCAGTCCATCTCCGTGGTCTCCAGTGGTGAAGCAGCCGAAAATGTGCTCATCACATGCCTAAACTTCTCATTTTGGGACAAACGCCGCAAAGTGGCACGTCTGAAACAGGCAGGCCGCGGCGGCACCGGAACCGTCTTCCGCGACAAAGGCATCAAAGCCTTGGTCGTCAAGTATTCAGGACTCAAAGTGGATACAAACAATCCCGAAGACTTGCCCACTCTGCAAAAGACCGGACTCAAACTCCACAAAGAGATCGAAGCCGGGGACGACACTCAATGCCGCATGCACCAAGTAGGCACCGCTCACCTGATGGAGATCATGAACGACTACGATCTCCTGCCTATTCGCAACTTCAAATATGGCCAAATGCCGGAAGCTGAAGGCCTGCATTCCCGTGAATTTACCAAGCTCTTCACCCAGGGCATGGCGGATGGATGTTGGTATGGCTGCTCGCTCTCATGCTGCAAAGCAGTGGACAATTTCAAGCCCCGCACGGGACCCTATAAGGGGCAGCCCGTTACTGTGGACGGTCCGGAATATGAGACCGCTGCAGGATGTGGCTCAAACATCTGCGTCTGGGATCCCAAAGACGTGGTGGAGATCAATTTCTATTGCGATACCTATGGCGTGGACACCATTTCTTTCGGCACCAGCGTCGCTTTTGCCATGGAATGCTATGAAAATGGCATCTTAAGCAAAGAACGCACAGGTGGCTTGGATTTGAGCTGGGGAAATGCCGACGCGGCTTTGGAGCTCTTGCATCAAATGGCACGCGGAGAAGGATTTGGCGTGATCGTCGGTCAAGGCGTTCGTCGCATGAAAAAATACTTTGCCGAAGAGTATAATGCAGATCCCAAATTCCTCCAAGACATCGGAATGGAAGCTAAAGGACTGGAATATTCCCAATATATGAGCAAAGAATCCCTCGCTCAACAAGGCGGATATACCCTCGCTCTCAAAGGCCCGCAACATGATGAAGCTTGGCTGATCTTTATGGACATGGTAAACAACCACATCCCCACCTTCAAAGATAAAGCCGAAGCGCTGCACTATTTCCCGATGTTCCGCACCTGGTTTGGTCTCCAAGGACTATGCAAATTGCCCTGGAACGATATCGAGCCGGCAGATAATGCGCAGACCGATGAACCCGCCAAAGTCCCGGAACACGTCCAAAACTATGTGGATATCTACAAAGCCATTACCGGCAGACCCATGGATAAAAAAGAGATGATCCGCCAAAGCGAAAGAGTATACACCTTCCAAAAACTCTTCTGCATGAGAATGGGTGGAGGCCGTCGCCAAGATGATCTGCCGCCATACCGCGCAGTCGGACCCGTGACCGAGGAAGAGTATCTCTCCCGCCAAGAACGCTATGACAATCTCCTCAAAGAGAAGATCGGAGTGGATCCCACGGGTAAGAGCACAGCCGAAAAGATGGAGATCACTCGCAAATATCGCGAAGATCAATATCAACAGCTCATCGATGCCGTTTACGAACGCAAAGGATGGACCAAAGATGGCGTGCCAACTCTGGATTACATCCGTGAGATTAAGATGGACATCCCGGAAGTGCTAGAAACCCTCAAACGCTTCCAATAAAAACATAAGACCAGATTAATGGCCTGCTCCTTATGGGGCAGGCTTTTTCGATATTATCCGCGATATCCCCGCTCTTTCCGGAAATATTTGAGCTTGGTTTACACTTTTTGGGAGAAACGCGTAAGTCCTTATCTTCTCACCCCTTGCACGCTCGACCGGTGAGCGACCGGTGAGGGGGGCATGAGCGAGCCATATTTTGCAAGCACTTAGCAATAGCAAAATTGGGCAGTCATTCCATATCTTCACTACCAGCTTATATTACTAACTGATCTTTCCTAGGTGTCTAAGCTCCTGGGTGGCAGTAATTTAGGTAAAA
>CALGPA010000106.1 GCA_937960795.1 uncultured bacterium
ATGTCGCGTCTACATTCGTGTTTTCTTTCACGCGACAAGATGTCGCGTCTACATTCGTGTTTTCTTTCACGCGACAAGATGTCGCGTCTACATTAGCGTCCATATTAAAAAGCTCCAAAAAGTGGATGGGCGGATAATCCTTCTCAGGGCTGGGGATATAGACTTCTTCTCCTTGGTCTGAGATAAAAGAAAACAGCTCCAGTTCGTTTAATGATTCATTTTGTAGCATGCTATGAAAAGTGAAGTCCCTTCTTTTGATAAGGCTGCCATTGATGGGCGACCATTCGGCAAACACAATATAGCCGGGCGGCTCGCCCACGGTCTTCAGGGTGAGTGCATCGCCCCAGACGATATTGCAGCTTAGGATATAGCGGATTGATTCCCGACAGGAGTCTTTACACGCATCCTTATATAAAGGGCGGTAGTATTCATCATCGAATATGCAAAATAGCCTTTGGCGGCATTCCAGGACGTTGTCTTCTTGGATGTCGATGCCATAGATGGAGGAGGCGGCTATCACAGCGTATCGCTCAAAGTCATACTGGGATTTGCCATAGCGCCCTTTCACCACATCCAGCTTGCGCTTGAGGATCTCTGATAGGAAGTTTCCATTTCCGCAAGCAGGCTCCAAAAAGCGGGATTCTATGCGCTCAGTTTCCTGCTTCACGAGGTCGAGCATGGCATTTACTTCGCGCTGAGAAGTAAAGACTTCGCCATGATCCGCTACTCGTTGTTTAGATTTGACCTGAGTCATAATATCCTCCACATATGCCCTTTTTACGTGAAGTCCCCAGACCTGTGCAAAAATAAGATCTTGTGGTCATTGTGACGAAGCTAAAGCTTTGATTCATGGTTTTTTCCCTTGATGACATCGCCCTTTTGACTAGAGTGCAGATTCCGCATACTCTGCTTTGCAGACAATGCTCATTGATAATGTCACTGATGCGGATGCGCAATATTATGTCAAGCTATTCATTTCTCAAAATACTTGGTGCCAAAAGTAGATGCGGCTTGTAGCCCCGAATATTTTGTCCAAAGTCATCTGCCGCTCATGTCCCGGGCTTGCGGATTTTCAGCGCTCTAAGTGCTTGCAAAATATGGGCTCCTCATGCCCCTCTCACCGGTCGCTCACCGGTCGAGCGTGCAAGCGGTGAGAAAATAAGGACTTAGGGCACTCGTTGAGAGCGGCAAAGATTGCGCTTGACAGAATAGCATAGTGAATTAGTATGTAATATAGATTTTTGCTATTGCCCGGCGGCTCAACTTAGCTGAGGCGCGGGGAAGAGTCTTTTAAACACAAAGGAGTGAAAATGGCGGTAAATACAAAGACGGAATATGCTCTGCGCTCGCTTTTGGAGATTGCGGACAAAGGTCACGTCTCCGCACAAAAGATCAGCGAAGCCCAGAGATTGCCCAAGAAATATATTGAGCATCTATTGTCACTACTTAAGTCTGCCGAGATAGTGCGCAGCAGCCCCGGCAGCGCCGGTGGCTATGAGCTGAGCCGCCCAGCGGACGAGATTAAGTTTTTGGATGTCTTACGCGCGGTGAAGGACGATTCGTTTTCGGCTTCTTGCGCGCATCGGCATGGCAAGTTTTGCTTTGGCCAGGGCTGCACTCTTTCGCCCTTTTTTAGCCGCTTGGAAAGCGAACTGGCTGTGATCTTTGAGTCTTATTCACTCAGCGACATCAAAAGTATATGGGAAGGAAAAGTAATATGAAACCCGGACAGATCTATTTGGACAATTGCGTGAGCAGCGCTGTGGCGCCGGAAGTTATAGACGCCATGCAGCCGTATTTTAGTCAGAAATTTTGGTTTCCCGGCAGCTTTATCAGCACCGGAGAAAGCAGCAATGATGCCCTGACGGGCTTCCAAAGCATCGTGGCAAAATCCATCGGCGCCAGAGGGGAAGAGATCCACTTCACTTCGGGCGGAACTTTGGCAAATAATCTTGCCATCAAAGGCATTGCCAATGCCGCGAAGAAGGGTCATGTGATCTGCTCGGTGGTGGATTATCCGGATCTGCTCACCAATGCCGCTTGGCTGGAAAAGCAGGGCTTTGAGGTCTCATATCTTGCCGCGGATGACAAGGCTGTGATAGATCTCGATCAGCTCAAGCGCGAGATCCGCCCGGACACATTCCTCTTTATGACCACGGCTGTAAACCATGTGGTGGGCAGCATCCAGCCGCTTTCCGAGATTCGCAAGATCTTGGACGCCGCCGGGCACAAGATCTATCTGCACGTGGATGCGGGCCAAGCTTTTGGCAAGATGCATCTGAATGTGGATGACTTTGGGATCGACACCATGGCGATCTCTGCCCACAAGATTCATGGTCCGCAGGGAATCGGCGCATTGTATCAGCGCAAAGGCACCAAGCTGGCGCAATTGATCCACGGGGTCAAGCGGGTGGACAATCTGCAGACGGGCGGACTCTCGATCGCCCTGATCGCTGGATTTGCCAAGGCTGTGGAGCTCAGTTTTGAGGATCTGGATGCCACGATAGGTCAACTGCGCGAGCTTTCGGATTATCTCTGGGCTCGGCTCCAAGAGAAGATCCCATATATCGAGCTAAATGGCGCAGAGGGCGAAGGACGCGCCCCGCATAACGTGAATATTTCCATAGACTACATCGAGGGCGAGGCGATCACCATGATGCTGGACATGCATGGGATCACGGTCGCGACCGGCTCAGCCTGTGCTTCGCAGGGGCTCAAGGCAAATTACGTCCTGATGGCGATCGGCAAAAACCATGTCCAATCCCATGGCTCGATGAAGTTTACCCTGTCCCGCTACAATACCAAAGAAGAGCTGGACACTGTGGTAGACCGCCTGGCGGAAATCACTTTGGAGCTGCGCAAACGCAGTCCGCTATACAACGCATTTTTGAAAAATCAGGAGAAATAGATGCAATACTCACAGAAAGTTTTGGACCACTTTATGCACCCGCACAACGTGGGTAAGATGGAAAATCCCGACGCCACTGCCACCGAGGGAAGCCCTTCCTGCGGGGATCAGGTGACTGTATACCTTAAGGTCAATGAAGAAAAGCAGATCATCGAAGACATCAGCTTCCTTTCCTATGGCTGCGCATCAAACATCGCCACAGCATCCATTATCACTGATCTGGCAAAGGGCAAGAGCTTGGAAGAAGCCAAAAAGATCACCTGGCGAGATGCCATGGACGCGCTCGACGGCCTGCCCCCGGTGAAGGTACATTGCTCTGTCCTGGCGGCAGATACGCTGCAGACCGCGATCTCAAATTATGAGATTGCCCACGGACTCAAGGAAGTGCCGGACTTCAGCAAAGAGACCATCCTCGAAGAGCTCAAGAAGATCATCTATCCGCAAGTGGGCGAAGACATTGTGAGCCTGAAGATGGTGAAGTATGTGGGCTTTTCCGATGGCGAAGTGCTGATTGATCTGAACATGATGGCATTTGACAGCTGGCGAGATAACGTCAAAGAAGAGATCATCGAACACCTCGAGAAGTATCCGGAAGTAAAGAAGATTGAGGTCAATTTTCCGTAAATCCGGTTTGGGGTTGGATGATAGATTCCGGATACCCCGTGCTGCGCACGAGGTTCCGGAATGACTAATTTGGGGCTGGTGGCCAATATAAACGGGGCTGGTCTTGGGCTCGCAATTAGATTGGGGCTGGTGGCCAATATAAACGGGGCTGGTCTTGGGCTCGCAGTTAGATTGGGGCTGGTGGTCATCATAACGGGGCTGGTCTTGGGCTCGCAGTTAGATTGGGGCTGGTGGTCATCATAAACGGGGCTGATCCCGGGCTGGCAGTCAGAATAAGCGGGGCTGAGTTGCATAGCTGATCTTTCCTGAGACTTTGAGCGGTGACAAGCCGCTCCTATTTTGACTATGAAGCGTCAAGATCTCGCTTACACAATGCTAAAGCAGTTTTTTCTTGCCATAATCGAGCCCTTTGTAAAAACTGGTAATCATAAATGTCGAGTGGAGGCTTTGATGATCCTTTATTACAAGGTAGCGGGCAATCGTCTGGTTCCGGCACTGGGGTGGAGCGATTCCTTCTGGGTGCATATGGAAAATCCGGACGCGGATGAGGTCAAGGACGTTCTCACTCGCTATGAGCTCCCGGAAGATTTCATCACCGATTTGCAGGACGCTGATGAGAATTCGCGCATGGAATATGCCGATGATGCCATGCTGATCATCTTGCGTGTGCCCTTGTATTATCGCCACAAAGCCGCAAGTGTGTCTTTTGCGACCGCTCCGCTTGGGATCATCGTGGTAGCCGACATGGTGATCACGGTGTCTTTTTATGACAACGAGGTGCTCACCCAGTTTTTGGATGGCAAGCATCGCCCGTTTCGGATCACGCAGCAGAGCTTCATCCTGGAGATCAATCTTCGCACGGCGATCTATTATCTGAAGTTTCTCAAAGAGATCAATCGCCGCACCACCAATATCGAGAATGAATTGCATCAGTCCATGCGTAACAAAGAGCTGATCCGGCTCTTGAAGATGGAGAAGTCTTTGGTATATTTCAATACCTCGCTCAAGAGCAATGAGATCATCTTGGAGCGCATGCAGAGATCCCGCTGGCTACAAAACGATCCTGATGCCGAAGATCTGATCGAAGACGTGATCATCGAAAACACACAGGCTATTGAGATGGCAAACATCCACAGCAGCATTCTCAGCGGGATGATGGATGCCTTTGCCTCCGTGATATCAAACAATCTAAACGTAGTGATGAAATTTCTCACTTCGGTGACCATCATCGTGTCACTTCCGACCCTGATTGCCAGCATCTATGGCATGAACGTGAAGCTTCCTTTTCAGGATGATCCATATGCTTTTTTGTTGATCATGGGGCTTTCGGTCTTGATATCGGTCTTGTTGGTCGTAATCTTTATACGAAAAAAGTACTTTTAGGAGAATACATGTATCTGCTCAACGTTAGTGACCACTTTTCAGCCGCGCATCGCCTCTGTGGATATCAGGGCGCATGCTCACAATTGCATGGGCACAATTGGAAAGTGCGTGTGGGAATCATCTGTGAAGAGCTCGATGAGATCGGCATGGCACTGGATTATGGCATCATCAAAAAGATTCTGGGAGGCATCCTGGAGCTTTTGGATCATGAATATCTGAATGACTTGCCGCTTTTGGGCGGACAAAATCCTACTTCCGAAAACCTGGCGCGCATCATCTATGAAGAGATGGCAAGAGGCCTTGAGCCGTATCCCGCCAAGATCAAAGAAGTGGAAATCTATGAATCCGAGCGCAGCAGCGTGATCTATAGCCATGCTTAGGATAGTGGATTCGTTTTATGTAAAAAGCGCGGTGGAGCCCGCCGACTACCCCGCCTCTGCCTATGCGGAATTTGCCTTTGCGGGACGCAGCAATGTGGGAAAATCCTCTTTGATCAATCTCTTGACCAAGCATCACGGACTTGCCAAAACCTCCGGAACTCCGGGTAAGACGCGGCTCTTAAACTTCTTTTTGATCCGCTATAAGGTCGATGGCGTGGAAGAATCCGGCTTTATGCAATTTACCGATCTTCCCGGCTATGGCTTTGCCCAAGTGAGCCTCAAAGAGCAGGAAAAATGGCGGAAGATGGTGAATAAATATTTTGAGCAGCGTCCTCAACTGAAGAGCATCTTCGTCCTGGTGGATATCCGCCATCCCGCGGATAAAAAGGACATCCTGATGCTGGAGATGCTCAGGCTGCGCGAGATTGATCATTGTGTGATCGCCACCAAAGCCGACAAGATCCCCAAGACAAAGCACAAGAAGGTGCTCAGTGATCTGGCAAAAGGGCTTGGACTCAGAGAAGAGGCGATCTTCCCGGTCTCCGCTCTCAAAAATACGGGGATGGAGCAGATTGCCAAATATCTGGAAAGCAGATTGTAGCCATTTCCACCCGCAAAAAGCAGTGAGATATGCATCAAAGATTTGATATCATTGTCATCGGCGCCGGGCATGCCGGGATCGAAGCAGCACTG
>CALGPA010000107.1 GCA_937960795.1 uncultured bacterium
GGAAAGTGATGTTTTTTATCGTAACTTCCTTCTCAGAATCGTGGCCTATGCAGAAGACATCCGATCCGCTAAATATCACACCTTCTTCCCTTTCGCCTACGATGCTCACATAGCTGCGTAGATTGAGCGGGAAATGCTGCTCATCATTGTAAATCCCATTTGCCAGATGAATGGTGTGAGGATTCTGGCTATTTGCTCCAATCCTTTGCAGGGCGAGGGCAATGGTCTTTAGTGGTACATCGGGAGATAATCCAGTATTGTTATCATCCCCATCCGGGCTTACAAAAAAGTCCGCGTATTGAGGCGTAATTGCCGCAGAGTTGATATCAAACACATAAGGGATGATTTGATCTCCGGAGCCAGGAATGCCTACACGAATGTACTCCTCAAGATACTCTGAATCAGCAGGGACTGTGAATATGTCCAGATAGATTTCCGGCATGGGCTCGTGTATGCCCATATAGCTGATGTCATTGGCTCTTGTACCAAAATTACAATATACGCTACAGCGATTGTCCGGATCAAAAATCAAAGTAGAATTCACTCCAGCTACTGCCACAGCTCCTGCACTGTTGCTTCTGTTATAGGATACCACGGTACCTGCCATATACCCTGAGCTGTAACTAAAATTCACTCCAGCTGCTCCATTAGCTGTGTTTTCAATGATTCTGCAATTAACTACAGAAAGGTATCCATAGAAAACATATATCGCTCCTCCACTTGTGCTGTTCCAAGTGTGACCTACTGTACCAATCCCATTGGTCATATACAAGCCCTGGATCCATACTTCAGAATTGTCAGTTATCTTGAAGCAGCTACCGCTGTGGTTGCCGTCTATCACTGTTTGAGCTATGTAAGTGCTGTCTGAAGTGATAAGCTCCAGGCTGCCAATGGTAAGGTGCCGGTTGCTGATCTCGATATTCTCAAAGTAGGTTCCCGGATGGATTAGGATGGTATCCTGTTCTGCGGCAGCGTTAACCGCGCTTTGGATGCTATCATAGGGCTGAATTCCATCTAGCGATACCTGCAGGATGGCCGCACTAAGCGCAAACGGAATCAGTAGCAGCATGGTCAGTATAGTTCTCATGTAGTCCTCATATGCAATTATTACACCAGTTAATGATAGGAAGCGGTTTCCCGCCTCCTATCAGTTTCAGTTTGATGCTATTTCATCATAAGAATCTTGTGTGTGTGCGATTCATTGCCTGTATTGATGCGGATAAAATAGATGCCGCTACTCACGGGTCTACTGGCATTGTCTCTGCCATCCCATGTGATGGTGTTTATCCCGGCTTGGAATTGCTTTAAGCCCATTTCTCTAACAAGCTGACCTTTGATGTTGTAGACAAGGATATTAAGCTCCGCTTTGTCCAACAAGTTAAAGGAGATATTGGTATCCGGATTGAAGGGATTAGGATAATTTGAGATAGTCCCAACTAATCTTGCAGAACAGTTTCCGCTTCCGGCTACATGTCCGCTTAGTTTAATCGGATATAGTGCATCTTTTTTTGGAACTATATGAGATTGACTGAAAGCAAAATCATTCAGATCAAGCATCTCGTAATCATAGTGTTTGGATGGTGCCGCTTTGCTGTCGTAAACAATTTCAAACGATATGGGAGAATGGTTATCCAGGTCAGGATATGCCAGAATCTGGCAGGGGAATGAATCCGTTCTAACAGCTCCGATGCACTCATCATTTTGGAAGACTCCAATCTCTAGCACATTGTCGGCATTGTCTACTTCAATAACATCAATTACGATATAATCAGGCTTATCTTCCCATTCAAAGAATTCGGCTTTCTCCTTTCCAGGACTAGTTATCTGCGGAGCATAAGAACGATTCCAGGTGAAGGATGGCTGATTTTGTTTGAAGGTTACGATATAGCCTTTACCGAAGTCCATATTTTTCCCCTTAGGATTCCACGAGTCTAGCTCAGCTGGACTTGAAAAACCACTTTTGGGGTTTACAGGAGGAATACTATAGAACCAATCTTCAGCTCTTACGGATTTCACGTTCAACCAACTATCACCAAAGGCATCTTTGATGTTTTGAGAGGGCAGCAAAGTATAGCTGATCCAGTATTCTGTGTTTGCAGCAACCGAGGAAAGCACGGGTTCGCTCGGGTCGATTAGAACCGCATCTGTCATGGGTCCACTTACTGACATCATATGTATGGATGGAGAATCATCTTCAAAATGCAGTTTGTAGAGGCTTTTCTGATCCAAAGTTACATCACTAGGATGCCATCCTTGAAGATATAAATAATCAGAGTATTGATACCATGCAGATCCATACGTGATACGAGTTAACCCACCGTTGGCGGATGTAGCAAAATGACTTAGCACATCATTTATCGGAGCACTTCCTCCACTCTTCATGATCGGAAAACCTGTCCAGTTTATGCCCTTGAAAAAACCGAGTTTATGAGTGTATAGACCATCAATATGGGCAAAATCAGGCATTCTTACGATATTGCCAGTAGAAGAGAAAAATACTAACTCGTTGTTCTCTATCTGATGCGTAACTCGATTTGATGACCAATTTACGTTGCTAACGTTATAGGGGAACCCTGTGTCATCTATGTTTGGGAATTCGCTCGCGACACCAACCAGATAGTGGTTTCTTTTACTGTAGTCAACATCATAGTAATAAGCCAAGGGATGGTCATTGTCATCAGTATTCCTATAAGCATAGATGTCCATTCCATCAGAAAGGATGAAATTGATATCGTAGCCATATATGTATGGTTCATCGACTAGATCCCAAAGAGCACGTTTGAGGCCCTGCAGTATATTGCCATTTTCCAGGTGAATGTTAAGCATAATCCAAGAAAAATAGCTTTCTGAATCTACGCCTGTAGTTAGTGGGTGCTCGCTCAACCAGTTTGGATCGACTTCGTTGATTAGATTGGTAATGATGTTATCTGCGTTTACAGAGCCATTATGCATGAAACTGAAATCCATATCATGATATCTCATAACAAAAGGATGTGGATTTGGTATTGTAGAAGATCCACTTGTAGCATTACGCACATGGCCAAGCAATATCCTCGGTGATGTAGCCCACTTGATCCTGTTCACAGTTACTTCAAACACTTGGTCGTTGTAAGCCTCGTGGCTTCTCCTGACGATGTGATAAGGATTCAGTTGTTGCCCAAGATCACTGTAATCATACCAAACTAAGCTCCATCCATGTGGATTATTGTGACTAAGTTGCTCCATCTTGTGTAAATTTGGATTGGTAAATCCCCAGTAAGTCGAATCATAGGTACTCGATTCTGATAGGTTGTTGCCGTTAACACCCATTAAAGCCATCATTCTGCAATCGGCTGCAAGTGCTACGACAGCAAGAATAAAAGCCAATAAAAGAATTAATGCTTTAGGATTCCAATGAGTTAAGGCAAAATCCTTGCAGAGAAGCAGCGTCCTGCTTGATGTCTTGAGTCCGCCCGTATTCGGGGGGGGGGGGGATACAAATGATACTTTGATGAACATCTCGGGGTTCTCCTTAGATTTATTATCATGACACTTGGTCAATGATTCTCAGACACATAGTCAGCAATTCTAATTCCGTCTCTGGACCATAAAACTATAGGTCTGAGTCTATGTCAAGCGTGAAAACGGTACAAGTGCCTGACTTCACGCAAAACTGTTGATAATATTCAACACGCATAGGGCTCGATCTACTATATATATCCCTAAAAGCGTGTTTGGGGAAAGGTGTAGGATTCTGCTCTTTTTCCCAAGAAACTGCTGCGCAATTTTGCGGGGACCCCGAAATCACCCCACAAAACCGCTGCGCAATTTTGCGGGGGCCCCGAAATCACCCCACAAAACCGCTGCGCAATTTTGCGGGGACCCCGAAGCTAAGCGAAGCAAAGATGATAGGCGGCTGCTTTAGCTGCCGTATCTGGGAGAGCTCGAGTTCAGAAGTTATGATGATATACGGTGGGCTTTAGCCTCCGGCAAAACGCAGACAAAAGCTTGAGCTACTTAGATGGATTCCGGATAAGCCTCACTCCGTTCGACTTTCCGGAATGACTATTG
>CALGPA010000108.1 GCA_937960795.1 uncultured bacterium
TCTGATATATTCCGAGGTCGTGATAAAAGTAACGGTATCATTGGCATCAATGTCAACTCCGGTTATTGAAACAAAAAGGTCACTTCCTCCCATCCACTGTCTCCACATAAGTTCGCCCTGAGGGTTTAACTTCGTTATTGTTAGATAATAAGAGTGGAATTCAAAGGTATCGTCTGCGTTCCCTAATACTACTACACTATTGTCGGAACATACGAAGATTGACCGAGAAGCCTGGGAATCAACATTGGCGAATTCAGCAGTATACACATACCCACTCTGAGCACGTATAGAATTACATACAAACCATAATACCACTGAAACCGCAATTAGATGAATCGATCTTTTCATTAGGTCGCCTCACTTAATCTTATTCGTATATGTTACTTAATTTCAGCTATCAGGACCAAGTTTTTAATGATGTTATGTTGAGTCCCAAATGTTGGTGTAAATTCCAACTCGTTATTTATCAGGTTCTTTGAGGACATCTGATATCCCTCGTTACTCACTTTCTATCTAAAGTCTTACGAGCATTTGCATTCTTTTCATTTTGTCTATCCAAGTCAAGATCTTTTTCATCAAAAGCTACCGTGTCGCGACGGGCTGAGACTCTATAAAGAGACAGTGAAATCTGCAAATCCTGAGCAAAATGAATCGTGGGGACACCGCCCGGTGCTCCCCACGGTTTTTTTTATCATCTAAACCGAGACTGATGAACTGCCATTTGCAGAAATGGTGATCAGATTTGCAGAAACGGTGATCAGAATCTTGCCCCAAAATGCCATTTGCAGTTTTCAGTGATCAGATTTGCAGTTTTCAGTGATCACTTATACCTATAGCCCTTGGCTCTACCTTAAAAGCCTTAATCAAGTGATCATCCCCCCTTAATCAAGCCTTAATTATTAACGCTTGATTAAGGCTTGACCAACGAGTGATTAACTGTCAGAAGCCGGGGAAAAGGGTGGAAAATACTTGGTTAACATTATAGTGGATTATAGCGGCGGATGACTTTTGGGTGGACAAAAATCCACTGTGCGTTTACTTGATAAGAAAGACAAATCTGGCTGTGAGGCATAAATGACAAAAGAACAAAAAAGAGACGAGCAGCATCGTACCATCTGGCAGATTGCCAATGACTTGCGGGGCAGTGTGAACGGATGGGATGTCAAATCTTTGTATTGGATTATTGTTTTACAGATCTATCTCGGAAAACCAGACTGAGTATTCGATCCGAAAAGAACGCCGATCCGGTAACGCCGGCTTTGACTATACCAGGTTGCCCGATGACGTAGCTGAATACGGCAGAGCGGACACGGTGAAAGAAAAAGGCTTTTACAACCTGTCTTCGATCAAACGTAGAGAACGGCTAGTGACGCTCTCGTGTCGGGCCACGTTTGGAGCTTTTAGGCTGGATAGCTATGTCAGGCTTTTATGGGTTACCCCTTTCGCTACTAGTACGTCTTGTTCTATGAGCCAAGCAGTGATGCCGATCTCTCTGATACGCTCATTGTTTTTTATGATAAAGGGATAGTCATCGGTGAATGCTCTCAGTTTCTCGCAGGGGAATTCGTCGCAGAGAGCGCAAACTTCCAGACATTTAGCCTTGGCGCAGATGCGGATCTCACAAGCGGGATTGCCACAGCCGCCGATGCAGAGGGGGGATGTTTTATCCAGTTCTTTCAGCTCAGCCAGCACCTTCCAGAAGCCATCAAACTCAGGATACATAAAGCTGCCGAAGCCTTCCCAGCCATCCTCCTGCATGATCTCATGCAGTTTGTTCGCAGCCTGGGGCAGTCCATTTACGATGCTGCACATCTTGCAGTAAAGGCCGCAATAACAGAGATAGTCCTTTGATTCTTTCATGCTTATACTCCTTGCAATAATGGTTTATAAATCAACGATTAGCAGCCCCTCTTGCATCAGGGGTAAACTGCTATGTACCTGGCCATTTTGGATGAACCAGGCACCGCCACAATAGATGTCACCATCATCTAAAGTGGAATCCATCACATTGCAGACCAGAACATCACACTTGAGTTTGCGATATTCTTCCAGATAATAGGGGAACTCCTGCTCATCCCAGATCTGTTGAATATCATCGGTAAAAGGAAAGGCTCGTGCCAGGGGGTGTAAACACAGGCTTGGCATTTGGCTGCACAACTGATGAACTTGCGCTTCATCAAACAGGTCGCCGCAGAGCAATACGCCAAGCCTGCCATAGGCAGTTTCGCTGACCATTTGCCTTACACCGCAAGCGTAACAATCCCGGGATACCTTCGATGGCATCCAGGTGTCAGTTATTCTGCGATAATGCAGACAAGGCTCTCCAGTGTGATCATAGATCAGGTATGTATCATAGATCAGGCCATCGGAGTTTTCCAGGTAACCGAATCCGATGCCGATGGATAGTTTGCGCGCGCAATCTCTGATTATCTTCAGTTCCGGAGCATTTTCTTGCAAGGAGATCTCCAGATCCGAGGGATAATCTCCCAGAGAGTCCAATCCACCCAATACGGCTTCCGGGAAAGTGATCAGATCGCAATTGGCTTCTTTTGCTATCCGCACTATTTGGAGCATGCAGGCTACGGCCTGATGGATATCGTCGATTATTGGAATGGTGGCAGCTGCGATCCGTACATTCATTCTTAACTTACCGATGCTGATCAAAGAGGATCATATTGCCATCCGGATCACTGATGGTGAAGCTGGCAGGGCCGCTCTCCCTTTCGCTATCCAGTTTTATGGGAGCTATGCCTTCGCTTTCAAAAGCTTCTTTGAGCTCCCGGATATCTTGAAACTGCTCCAGATTGTTGGCAGACTGATCCCAACCGGGATTGAAGGTGATGATATTGCCGGTTAACATACCTTGAAACAGGCCGATTACACAATCGTCATTTTTCAGGATCAACCAGTTATGACTGATGTCACCACCGATTGGCATGAAGCCCAGCTTCTCGTAAAACGCCTTTGATGCCTCGATGTCTTTGACACTAAGGCTTATGGAATATGCGCCTAATTGCATTCTCTTCTCCTTTGAAGCTGTTGTTTACTCAATTCTGCAAATATATGTGCAAGGCTCTCATTGTCAATAGCAATCACATTCCCATCGATTTTTATCCATTTCATTTCTGTGCGGGTATCTGCAAAGAGACGCCAAATCAAACCCAATCAACCAGAATGGCGAGGGCCTCAAAATCATGCCGGGAAAAAAATAAATCCTGCTGCAGACTGCTTTTAAGTGGGGGTGGAAAAACATCCACTTGACAGATTGCTAAGTGAGCTTATCTATGTATTTCGAGTCTTGATTAGCTTTTTTCAAAAAGCGCGGTCAGGCTTCTAAGTAATTATAAAAGAGAAGATTAGTGATACACTTATTTTCAGGGAGTTGCCATGTTTACAAAGATACGGAAGAGAAATGGACAAACCGTCGATTTTGATCAATTTAAGATAAGCCGAGCCATCCACAAAGCCGCTCAAGCTACGGGAGAATTTGATGAAGAGATGGCGGACAAGCTCTGTCTGAGGGTCATCAATCTCGCCATGCAGACCATCAGCGAAGAAAGCCCCGAAGTAGAAAAAATTCAGGACATTGTGGAAGAAGTTCTACTCGCGTCTCCCTACAAAAAAACAGCTAAGGCATATGTCATCTATCGGGATCAGCATGCCCGGATCCGCGAGATGGTCTCCACCGCCGGAGTGAAGCTCATTGACCAATATCTGCACAAGCTGGATTGGCAGGTGAATGAAAACTCCAATATGGCATATTCGCTGCAGGGACTAAATAACTATATCGCAGCAGAAGTGAGCAAGACCTATTGGCTGAATAATATCTATCCTCCCGAGATTCGCGAAGCTCACAACCACGGGGACATGCACATCCATGATCTGGGCCAGCTCTCCGTCTATTGTGTGGGTTGGGATTTGATGGATCTTTTGACGATCGGCTTCAGAGGAGTCGAGGGCAAGGTTGAGAGTTCTCCGGCGCGGCATTTTCGCAGTGCCTTGGGGCAGATAGTCAATTTCTTTTACACTCTCCAGGGTGAGGCAGCAGGAGCTCAGGCATTTTCTAGCTTTGATACGCTTTTGGCCCCCTTCATCTATTATGATGATCTCAGCTATGAAGAGGTAAAGCAAGCCCTGCAAGAATTTGTTTTCAACCTAAACGTGCCGACTCGGGTGGGATTTCAGACTCCTTTTACGAACATCACCATGGATCTCTTCCCGCCTGAAATATACAAAGATCAGCCTGCCATCATCGGCGGCAAGCCCACCGACAAGAGCTATTCGGATTTTCAGCCGCAGATGGACATGCTAAACAAGGCATTTTTGGAAGTGATGGTCGAAGGAGATGCCAAAGGTCGCGTCTTTACCTTCCCGATCCCGACCTACAATATCACCAAGGATTTTGATTGGGAAAATCCCGCCATCGAATATCTTTGGGAAGCCACTGCCAAATATGGCATTCCATATTTTTCAAACTTTGTCAATAGCGACTTGGATCCCAATGACGCTCGCAGCATGTGCTGCCGGCTGAGATTGGACACTCGCAAGCTGGAAGCTCGTGGTGGCGGTCTTTTTGGCGCCAATCCTCTCACCGGATCGATCGGGGTCGTGACCCTGAATCTCCCTCGGGTGGGGCATCTGGCAGAGAATGAGGCAGACTTCTTTGGGCATCTGGAGAGAGTGGTGAATCTGGCAATGTCGTCCCTTGAGATCAAGCGTAAGGTCTTGGAATCCTATACCGATAACGGGCTCTATCCATACACGCGCTACTATCTGAAGAGCATTCGTGAGCGCTATGAGCAGTTTTGGAAAAACCACTTCTCCACCATCGGCATCATTGGCATGAACGAAGCTTGTGAGAACTTCCTGGGCAGCGGAGTGGGAAGCGCCAAGGGTCGGGATTTTGCTCTGAAAGTGATGGACTATCTGCGCGAAAAGCTCATCAGATATCAGGAGCTCACCGGGAACCACTACAATCTCGAAGCTACTCCCGCCGAGGGAACCAGCTATCGTCTGGCGATCTTGGACAAGCAGAATTATCCCGGCATCAAAAGCGCCAATTCACAAGGGGATGCTCCCTTCTATACAAATAGCACGCAACTGCCGGTGAACTTCTCGGATGACATCTTTGAAGTGCTTGACCTGCAGGATCAATTGCAGACCAAATACACCGGTGGCACAGTGCTGCATATCTTCGGCGGAGAGCGCATTGAGCATCCCGGCAGCGTCAAGAAACTGGTGAGGACCATCTGCTCAAACTATCATCTGCCATATTTCACCTTCTCCCCTACCTTTAGCGTGTGTCCAAACCACGGCTATCAGGTGGGTGAGCAAGCTTTGTGCACGATTTGCGGGAGCAAGTGCGAAGTCTTTTCCAGGATCGTGGGCTACCTGCGCCCGGTGTCTCAATGGAACGAAGGGAAGCAGGCGGAGTTTAAGATGCGCACCACTTTTGACACGCATAAGGTGCGTCCTGATCACAAGGTCAAAAACGAGAATCTGGCATGAGAATCGGCGGACTGCAGAAGTTTTCCCTATTGGACTATCCGGGAGAGCTGAGCAGCATCATCTTTACTCAGGGCTGCAATTTCAAATGCCCATATTGTCACAATCCCGAGCTGGTAGTCCCGGAGATCTTTCGGCAGCCGCTCGACACTGAGAAGGTCTTGCGCTTTCTTTATCGCCGTCGCAGAAAGATAACGGCGGTCGTGGTGACGGGTGGTGAGCCGACTTTGCAGGAGGATCTGATCGACTTCCTCAGGCTCATCAAAGCGATGAGATTTAAGGTCAAGCTGGATACAAACGGCTCCAATCCCGAGATGCTGAGCCGCGCCCTATATTATCAGGCAGTGGACTATATCGCGATGGATCTGAAGGCCCCCAATGAGCTCTATCAAAAGCTCACACGGAGCAAGGTGAAGATAGACGACATAAGGCGCAGCATGGAGATCATCCGCCTCAGTGGCTTGCCCTATGAATTTCGCACGACGGTTGCCGAGGACATTCTCTTTGGGGATGATCTATTTAGGATCCGGGACTTACTCAAAGAAGGCGATCGCTATTACCTGCAGCCCTGCAACTATAGCACGACGCTCGATGATCTGGCACGCCACCGTCTAAAATCCCCGAATCTTTCCTCCGAAGAGAGCTTCCAAAAGTTCAAAGATTGGGCAGAGCAACACCGCGTTCTGTTGCAAGTACGAGGAGAATAGCAGGCAACTGCGAGGATATTCTTCCGGTCTATAATACAAATCAGATTTGTGCCCAAAATGTGAAGTATATATTGAGTGGGGGGGGCATGCTTCGCTTCGCCGAAGTGAGTCTTACGAATAATTCTTGACCTCTGTGTGACTTTGGGCAAGCGTGGTCTTTAGAAAAACAATAAGGTAATAAGCATGATAAGTATTGAACATCTTCTCCCCTTTGTGGAAAAGCCTTCCCGCTATATCGATCACGAGATCAACGCCTCGCGCAAAAGCTTTGATGATCACCCGGTGCGGATGCTCTTGGCGTTTCCCGATCTCTATGAATTGGGAATCTCGCATCTGGGGCTAAAGATCCTATATTCGATCGTCAACCGCTTGCCATATGCCATGGCGGATCGGCTCTATCTGCCTTGGGTGGATATGCAAAAGATCCTGGCAGAGCATGATCTGCCGCTCTTTGGGCTTGAAAGTCGGAGAGCAGCGCAGGATTTTGATCTTTTGGGCATCACTCTTCAGAGTGAGCTGACCTTCACCAATGCCCTCCAAGTGATTTCCGCATCCGGGATTGAGCTGCTCTCTGCCCGGCGAAGTGAAGATGATCCCATCGTCATAGCAGGAGGACCCTGCGCCACCAATCCGCTTCCCTTGGCACCCTTTATCGATGTCTTTTTCTTTGGAGAAGCCGAGGAAGCCATCGTGGAAATCGCTGAAATCCTGCGCGATTTTCCCGATCGCAAGACGCGCCTGAGTGAAATGGCAAAGCTCAGAAGCGTCTGGTGTCCCACAACATCAGGCGATGATCCCTGGCAGATTGAGATCCCATCTGAGCCGATCAAAAGCCGCAAATATAGGGACTTTCACAGCATGGACAATCTGCATTCACCGCAGCTGCTCAGCTGGCAATTGGCGACGCACAATCGCTATGTTTCCGAGATCATGCGCGGCTGCTCGCGCGGATGCCGCTTTTGTCATGCCGGATACTTCTATCGCCCGGTGCGTGAGCGAGATCCCAAATTGATCATGGACGAGTTGCTTAGGGAAGTCAAGCTCAGCGGCTGGGACGAAGCCGGACTGATCTCGCTTTCCAGCAGCGACTACACTTGCATCCGCGAGCTCATGCATGGCCTTTTGGCGGCTCTGAATACGGACAAGACGCACATCTCCCTGCCATCACTGCGCGTGGACAGTCTCGACGACTCCTTGGTGGGGCTCATGCAAAGCCTTGGCAGAGAAGGGCTCACCATCGCTCCGGAGGCGGGATCACAGCGCCTAAGAGACGTCATCAACAAGAATCTGGATGAAGCCGAGATCATGCGCGGAGTCGAGATTGCCAAAGAACTGGGCTGGCAGAAGATCAAGCTCTATTTCATGATCGGATTGCCCACCGAGACCGAAGATGATATCGATGCCATCATCGAACTGATCCAAAAGATCAATTTCCTCTGCAAAAAACGCATGAATATCAGCGTGACAATCTCCCCCTTCACACCAAAGCCTTTCACCCCCTTCCAATGGAGCCCGATGCTGGAGCCGGAGCTGCTGCTTGAGCGCGCAAAACGCATCAAAAGCAGCCTCTTCAAAGCAAAAAACATCCGTGTGAAATACCACACCATCGAAAATTCCGTCTTGGAAGCATGCATCACCCGCGGCGATCAGGATATGGCGCGTGTGATCCATCGCGCTTGGCAAGATGGCGCTCGTTTTGACGCTTGGAATGAGCACTGGGACTTCAGCATCTGGGAAAAAGCCTTTGCCGACACAGGGATATCCATAGATCGCTATCTGGCAGGAAGGGATCCACAAAAACCCCTACCCTGGGACTTTGTGGATATCGGGATCTGCAAGAGCTTCCTCATGGGCGAATATGAGAAATCTCTCAAAGCGGAAAGTACTGCTGATTGTAGGGAGCTTTGCACCCTCTGTGGCGCTTGCGATGAAGAAGTCTCCACCCATGGTGCCCCCAAAGATAGCCTCATATTGAATGAGCAGCCCCGGGATCTGTCCACAAAAGAATACAATCCGCAGATCCAATATCGCTATCGCATCAGCTACTCCAAGACCGGGCTGCTGCGCTTTATCTCGCATCTGGACTGGATGCGCATGCTCTTTCGCCGCATCAGCGTGCTGGATCTGCCCACTGTCTTTACCATGGGCTTTTCGCCCCATCCCAAAGTCAGCCTCTCGCCGCCTCTGCCCGTGGGAGTGGAAAGCTCTGCAGAATACTTTGACATCTCATTCTATGAAAAGCTCGAGCCCGAGGATATCCTGGCGGAATTTCGCCATACCCGCATCCCGGATTTTCAGCTTTATGCCTGTGAGCCCATCTCCAAAAAGGCGATGATCCCCACTAGTGAGTGCCTGACGATCGAGCTCGAAGATGAGATGCTGAGACGGGTGCAAGACAGTCTCAAAGACTTCGCCGATAAAGACTCGTTTGTGATCGAGAAGAAGACCGAGAAAAGGCAAAAGAGCTATGAGCTCAAAAAGATTATCCACTCGATCTCACTGGTAGGAAGTCAGCTGGAACTGCACAAATCCTTGGCAAGTCCATCGCTATATGACGTGCTCTCGGCGCTCTTAAAACTGCCCAAGGAAGATCTCTATCGCTGCCGCATCATCCGTTGCGGGCTGCACTCGGAGTGATCTTGCCGGACAGCCTTTTGCCCATCATCCAAGCTGCCGTCTCCGGTTTTGCCCGATACCCCAAGCTGCAGCAAGAGCTTCGAAAAGTGCAGGAGCCGCTACACATCCTTGCCATCGGCAAGGCCGCATATCAGATGGCGCAAGTGGCATTTCAGGCCTTGGGAGAAAAGCGGCTGAGATCCTGCATTGTCCTCACCAAATACGGCTTTGTCCCGCAAGAATCTCCGCCCGATTTTCATCCGGAAATACTGGAAGCAGGGCACCCTGTCCCGGATCAGAATTCGCTTCTAAACAGCAGATATATCCTCGAGCATCTAAGAAGCATCCCCGGAGATGAATCCTTGATAGTCCTGCTTTCGGGGGGCAGCTCATCTCTCTTTGAGATCCCCCGGAAGCCGCACAATCTAGAGGATATCATCGCACTCAATCGCATGTTGCTTACCAGCGGATTGGATATCCGGCAGATCAATCTCAAGCGCCAAGAATATTCCCTGACCAAAGGCGGAGGCGCAGCAAACTGCTTCTCGGGCAAAGATCTGCGGGTCTATCTGCTCAGCGACGTGCCGGGAGATGATCCCGCCATCATCGGCAGCGGACCCTTCTATCAAGAGCATATCCCCCAGATCATCATCGGCAAGAACCAAGCTCTTGTGAGGCTGGTTGCACGCAGCTTGCGGGCTAGCTATCCGGATCTGCCCATCAGGATCTCAAAGCGCTTTGTGGATGATGATGCCGCCCGTTTTGCTCGTGCCCTGGCCCGCTATGCCCGCCTTGCTCCAAAGGGAATCTACCTCTTTGGCGGAGAATGCAGCATCCGCCCCCGCGGAAGTGGTTTGGGTGGCAGACTCAGTCATCTCGCTCTTGAGTTTGCCACAGCAGTTCAGACAGACCGCAAGATCAGCCTTGTTGCATTAGCCTCGGATGGCAATGACAATCTCCCCCAAAGTGCGGGAGCCATCGCGGATCAAGATAGTATAATCAAGATGCGAGATTGCCATGTGGATCCTCAAGCGGCGCTTAGAAACTTCGACTCCTACTCCGCCTTGGATAAGGCAGGTCTCATCATCCCCGGCTACTATAGCGGCTGCAATGCCAATGACATCATCGCTCTTTTTGTAGACTGAAACATTAAGCCTCCACGGCCGATACAGCTCAAGATTGACCATCCCCTCAATCACTCCGGCAGCAGCTTGCTCGACCGACGATTTCCCCAAAAAGCCAATCTGCAAGCTTGCCATAAACCCCGCTTTACAATATATTAGACTTTCTTACAGATCTTCCCGAGAGCCCAAGATTCAATCAGCAAGCGGGTATTCGCCATTTTGTGGAAATGCTGCAACAATATGTTATCGAAAAAGTGATTAATAGGCTTGACCGTATTTTATCGTCGACAAATAATGAAAATATGCTGGATTCAGTCTGATCTGATGAATCCAATCAATGAACATTAAGTGCGGGAAACCGCGAAGGATTTGCTTATAATGAAACTGCGCAGTGTCGGTCTCAGACCAGTGTTTACTCCCCATATAGGAGCTCTGCGCACTAAATCCGATCTTTTTTTGTATTCAAATTGGGAATCAAAAGCCTCTAACTCCAAACGCAGCATTCTATCAATAATCGTCGCACATTATTACAGAGCCGCTGCGCGCGCAGATAGGAGCTTAGACCCGACATTTACTAAACCATCAAAGCTCAAACGGCATATTGCCTCCCTTGCGCACCCGCTTTAAACGGAGGAATATCCATATTTAGATAAAACACACTTCAATAGAAATACATCTAAGCTAAGGAGTATTCTGATATGAAGAAGATTATACTACTAATGCTGTTGTCGGCGATCTTCAGCTTTGCTTTTGCTGACAGCATTATCTTTACCGACTCTATCTACGGACAAGACAGTGCACCAATTGTTGCGTCTATCCAGACCTCCGAGATTCCAGAGGGATCTACTATCACCAATACACTGTTGACATTGAGGTTTGGATCTGAATCTTGGGTTGGCAATTGGTACAATGCTAATCTTAATGTCAACGGAGTTATCTACAATGATGTCGGTTGGCTTACAGAGGCATCCTATTCAGAGCTTAACGGTGAAGGCCCAAACGGTCTTGTCGTAAGCGCGACTTCGGTTGACTCAGATGACTACACAGACTCAATTACACTTACCTTGACAGTTGAGGTTATCTACGATCCACCCGCTGGCACCCCCGATCCTGCAAGCAATCCAAATCCGGCGAATAACGCTATTGGCATCCCAATCAATGGCTCCCTCACTTGGGACTTTGGTGCGGCTACCGATACTTATGATCTCTGGTTTGGCCCTGCTGGCAATATGACAGAAGTCGTGACCGGAGCCGTAGCAGGAGTAAGCGGATCATATGACTATACCAACCTTGCCGGGACTTCGCAATATACTTGGCAAGTCATAACTTACAACAGCTCCAGTGGGCTATCTAATATGAGCCCCGTATGGTCGTTTCAATCAGAAATCCTGCCCGTAACCATATTCCCATATATAGAGGACTTCGATGGCGACTGGACTGGCAGTCCAGCTGCCCCTCTTGGTTGGACGGTGATCAACGCCGATGGGGACAGCTATTTATGGACTCAGGCAAACACATACATCTCTCCGACTCATTCTGGATCATATGCCGCCCATGGAATGGGAAATACTGATGACTACTTGATCACCCCACCTATAGATTTGTCGGATATCAATGCGCGTATCAGCTGGTGGGACAAAGTTGAGAGTGTGTCATATCCAAATTCGTATAAAGTGCTACTATCCACAACAGATCCGGATATTGAATCTTTCACAGTGGAATTGGGTGATTTCACCTGTACAAATACTGCTTGGATAGAACATAACATCAATCTAAGTGAGTACAATGGTCAGACTGTATATATTGCTTTCTACCAATATGCTTCTGATTCCACATACTGGGGCTTCGGAATTGATGACGTGAAGATTGATATCATCCTCCCATCACCCCCCGAGCCTGCCACTGTGGCCTGGCCTCTAGACGGCATGACCACCTTTGTGG
>CALGPA010000109.1 GCA_937960795.1 uncultured bacterium
TCTCAGAATTTTGCTTTCCCTTGACAAGAAATCCCAGCTTTGGGTAACTGGTTTACTGATAAATATTAGCACTAGGAAGATAACAATGAGCTTTGAAAAAGAACTAAAGATAATAAGCAAAAGCGTAGAGGAGATCATCCCGCTGGATGAGCTAAAGGGCAAGCTTGCCAAAAGCGCCAAAAGCGGAAATCCTCTGCGAATAAAGTATGGCATCGATCCCACCGGTCATGAGATCCACATAGGCCACTTGGTGCCAATCCGCAAGATGCGGGATTTTCAGGATCTCGGGCACACCGGAGTCATCATAATCGGGGATTTCACGGCGCAGATCGGCGATCCCACTGGTCGTGACGACTCACGTCCGCCCTTGACTCATGAACAGGTGCGCATCAATAGCGAAAGATATATGGATCAGCTTTTTACCATTCTTAAGCCCGAGCAGACCGAGATCCGCTATCAAAGCGAATGGTTCGGCAAAATGGGCTTGGCAGATGTCTTGAAGCTTTTGGGTAAGTTTACCCTGGCGCAATTTATGGCGCATGACACTTTCCGCAGCCGCTATGAACAGGGCTTGTCATTGGGAATGCATGAGCTGATGTATCCGATCCTTCAGGGTTATGATTCTGTAGCCATAAAGAGCGACGTGGAATTGGGCGCTACAGAGCAGAAGTTTAACATCCTCTGTGGAAGAGACATGCAACGCTATCATGACATGGAGCAGCAGATAGCCGTGCTTTCACCCATCCTTTTGGGCACCGACGGTGTGAACAAAATGGGGAAATCGCTGAATAACTATATTGCGGTATTTGATATTCCCACAGATAAATATGGCAAAGTGATGTCCATTCCGGACAGCTTGATCCTAAATTATTACAACTATGCCACAGACTATGATACAGAGCAATTGGCGAGCGTGAAAAAGGATCTGGAATCAGGGATAAACCCGATGATTCTCAAAAAGCGTTTGGCATGGGAGATCGTGAAGCTCTATCATGGTGAGGAAGCCGCTTCCTACGCTCAGGAAGGCTTTGAAAAGCTGTTTTCAAAGAAAGAGATCCCGGACGAAATGCCGGAGTATGAGGTGTCTGAGGAAACGATGAAGCTTGTTCAGCTCTTGGTTCAAAGCGGGCTTTGCGGCACAAATGGCGAAGCCAAGCGTTTGATCAAGGGCGGAGGAGTGAGTCTCGACGGTGAGAAGATGTCATCTTTTGATGCAGAAGTCGAGATCAAGGATCAGTCCGTCTTGCGTGCGGGCAAACGTAAGTTTATCAAGATAAGGAAGATATGAATATTCTATCCACAGCGGCAATCATCGCGATGGTCTTTTATAGCATCATCATCCACGAAGTGAGCCATGCCTTTGCAGCCTTTGCTTTGGGAGACGATTCAGCGCAACGCGCGGGCAGATTGAGCTTTAATCCCAGAAAACACATTGATCCCTTTGGCACGGTGATCCTGCCGCTGCTTCTATATTTTAGCGCGGGATTTATCTATGGTTATGCCAAGCCGGTGCCCTTTAATCCATACAATTTTCGGGATCACAAGCGTGATGCCGGGCTGACAGCTCTGGCGGGACCCGCTTCCAATGTGCTCATAGCGATCGTCCTGAGCGTGGTATTTCATCTTCTTTCCGCCTTCCCGCAGATTCAGTATATTCTTTATTATGTGATCTTTTTGAATCTGCTGCTTGCTTGTTTCAATCTGATTCCGGTGCCGCCTTTGGATGGCTCCAAGGTCTTGGGCATGTTTCTGACCGATCAGGCTTACTATAGGTGGACAGCGCAAGAGCGCAAGGGCATGATCTATCTCTTTGTGATCATCATAGGGTCCAATCTATTGGGCTTGAACCTGATAGGCAGATTGGTCTTGCCGCCGGTTACATTTGTAATGCGGCTTTTGGGCTTACCTTTATAAACAAAATCAAAAAAATAGAATGGAGAAAAACATGGACTTACAAAAACTTAAGCAACTCATCATCGAGAATGAAGTGCAAGCCGTAGATCTGAAGTATTGCGGACTCGACGGTAAATGGTATCACATCACCTTCCCCGCCCGCAGAGTGGAAAACGTGCTCAAGCGCGGTATTCCTTTCGATGGCTCCTCAATCCCCGGAATGAGCAGTGTGGAAAGTGGCGACATGGTCTTGATGCCTGATATTGAGTCGGCGCAATTGGACTTTTTCTATGACGTTCCCACCCTGAGGATGATCTGCTCGATCTGCGATGCCGGCACTCGGATTGGGATCGCCAAAGATCCGCGCAGTGTCGCTCATAGAGCCCACAAATATATGCAAGAGACCGGGATAGCAGATCTATCCACGTGGATTCCTGAGCTGGAATATCACCTGTTTGATACGGCTCAGTTCTATTCAGATAGCTTTTCCAGTGGATTTAATCTCTGCTCCAGCGAATGTAAAGATTCTTTGCCGGATGACTTTGACGATCTGGATGGCATCAGCCGTCAAAACGTCAAAGGGTATCACGCCGATACGCCCTTCGACCGCTTCTACGACGTTCGCCAAGAAATGGTAGACCACATGGAAGAGATGGGCATCAAGGTGCGCTATCACCACCATGAAGTGGGGCTTTCATCCCAACAGGAGATCGAGACTGAGCTCCTGGATTTCCCCAAAATCTGCGATGATACTATGGTCATGAAAGACATCATCAGAAGAACGGCTCTGGAAAATGGGCTTACTGCCACATTCATGCCCAAGCCCATCCACAATCACGCCGGAAATGGCATGCATTTTCACATGATGCTGCACAAAGATGGCAAGAATATATTCTACAACAAGGGCGGATATGCTGATCTCTCCGATGAAGCCATCTGGTATATCGGCGGCATCCTCTACCACGGACGCGCCTTGGTGGCCTTTACCAATCCTTCCACAAATAGCTACAAGCGTCTTTTGCCCGGCTTTGAAGCTCCCGTGAAGCTCTTTTATGGCCTAGCAAATCGCTCTGCAGCCATCCGCATCCCCAAGTATGCCGATACCCCGGAAAGCAAACGCTTTGAATTCCGCACCGGCGATGCTACCTGCAATCCCTATTTGGCAATGAGCGCCATCTTGATGGCAGGCTTGGACGGAATCAAGAACAAGATTGACCCGGCTAAGTATAATCTCGGGCCGTTTGACGACAACGTCTATGAGTGGAGCGAAGATAAGAAGCAAAGCCTGCTTTCCATCCCCGCAAATCTCGAAGAAGCGATGCAAGCACTAAATGATGATCATGAGTTCCTGCTGGCAGGCGGAGTCTTCAATGAGGATCTGATTCAGAGCCATATCAAGCTCAAACTCGCGGAGCATAAGGCGGTGACATCACGTCCGCACCCGCATGAAATGATGTTGTATTACAATCTGTAAAAGTTTCGGAACGATACTTGCATAAGATAGAGCAAAACTAACCCAGTTGAGGATAAACAATGAAAAAAACTCTCATGCTATTGCTCGTAAGCCTGATATGTGGGCTTGCGTTTGCCGCGGGAGCAGGGAATGCTCCTAGTTCCCATAAGTCTGCATTTGAAATACAGGCTCAAGATCAAGGAAGGATGGACATTAGCTTCACTCTCCCTGAATTTCAAATTAAAGAAGAATATGTAAGCGGGCAGATCTTCCACCGGATTGATTTGCCGGAATCAGGCACATTGATGGAAAGTGGCATGCCGGAACTACCGATGCTTACCACCACAGTGGCTATTCCGCATCAAGGTGGAGTGAATATCGAAGTACTTCATTCGGAGCATAGCATCTTAAGTCAATACAATGCATATCCTTTGCAACAGGGTCAGGAGCTGGAAAGCCCCAAAGCTTTTGTTCGAAATAGTGATTTCTACAGCAGTGGTGGGTCATATCCCACCGCTGCTATTGAATATAGCGACCCCATGATTATCCGTGATTTCAGAGTGGTGACCATTCAGGTTAATCCCTTCAGCTATGATCCTGCCACTTCTGAGCTCATGGCTTATGAAAACATCCATATCAGGGTCAACTTCACCGATGAAAGCTCTGTGAATGAGCTGCCTGGTCCTGTGCAGCACATATCCCCGAGTTTTGACAATACTTACAGTTCCATCATTCAAAACTATGATGACTACCGCTCAGCGATGTATGCCAATACTCCCCCAAGATACTTGATCATCCATGGCAATACTTCGGACAACACCTTCCACGCAGCACTTGATCAGTATGTACTGTGGAAACGCCAAAAGGGCGCAGACGTAGATGTGGCTAGCACAGCTGCCAGCGAGGCAGGAACTTCTACTTCCAGCATTCAGACTTATATCCGCAATCGTTATAACAACCCTTCCACCCGTCCGGACTTTGTGATATTGATCGGCGATACCACCGGAAGCTTTAGCATTCCTGCCTTTACGAACAATGGCGGCGGATCCGACTATCCCTATACTTTCATGAATACCGGTGACATGTTGGGTGATCTCTTCATTGGAAGAATTTCCGTGGAAAACACAAACCAATTCCTCGTGCTGCTCGAGAAGATATATCTCTATGAAAGAAACATCAATATCGACACCGCGGATTGGCTGAACCACATCTTGGTGGCAGCAGACAATCAACCCTCCGGAATATCCACGATGTATATCAGCAAATACATCAAGGAAATGGCTCAGGAGATCAACTCAGACTATAGCTTTACCGAAATCTATGATCCAAACTTCAATAGCATGGTCCCCACCATCAATGGCGCGATCAACCAAGGAATCGGCTTCTACAGTTTCCGTGGCTACATTGATTTTAGCCCTCCTTCAGAATCTTCACTGTTTAATGGCTTCAAGCTTCCTCACGCCGTGATCATTACCTGTGCCACCGGTAACTATTGGAATGGGACAGCCGAGACCGAGCAGTTTATCCGCTATGGCACCACTGCCTCTCCAAAGGGAGCTGTCACCGCCATCGGTATGGCTACTGCCAGCACTCATACTACTTTCAACAACGTCATTCATGGTGCCATCTTTGAAGGCATCTTTGTGCATGGCATGCGCACGATGGGAGAAGCCCTGCTTCACGCAAAACTCTATATGTATGACATCTTTGGAGTTTCTTCTCCGATAAACGTTGAGAAGTTTACTCATTGGTCAAACCTTATGGGCGATCCCACCATGGAAGTTTACACCGGAATTCCAAACACCTTTGAGATGGAAACTGATGAGAACATTCCTTTGGGCTTGACCCTGCTTGATGTGGCTGTAGTGGATTCCGCCAGCGTGCCAGTTGAAGGTGCGTCCGTAGTTCTTTCTCAAGGCTTTGACATTCTCAGCCGTGGCTATACCGATATTGAAGGAAACGTAATCCTGCTGTTGCCGGAAGACATGACTGCCGGCGACGCTGTGCTCACCATTAGCAGGCATGATTACAAACCTCTGCAGGAATCCATCGAAATCGTTGATATCGCTACCTTAGTTCCCGCTGCCATCGTGATCGATGACGACAGCCAGGGCGCATCCGAAGGCAATGGCAATGGCATCGTCAATGCCGGCGAGACCGTCGAGATCTTCTTCGGACTCAAAAACACCGGCAGCGAGACCATCTCCGGCATTTCCGGCACTGTGGTCTCAGACAACCCATGGATCAACATTGTCCAAAGCGAGATCAGCTATCCGGATATCCTTGGTGATGCCACCGGAAACAACCTCAGCCCGATCGTAATCGAAGTGGATCCTGCCACTCCGCACGAATCCATGTTGAGACTGCACCTTCTGCTTGCGGATTCGGAAGACAATGAGTATGATGTATCCGAGTTTATCCCCGTGGAAGCGGCGCGTGCCATCTTCATCGACCTTACAGTGCATGATGACAACAATGGCGTCTTGGACCCCGATGAAACTGCCGAGCTGAGCTTGACCCTCAAAAACGAGGGTACATATGCAGTGCAGGACGTATATGCCCGCATCTACACTGACAATGACCTTATTTCTATCGTCAACAACACCTCATATATCGGAGATTTTCCGATCAATGAAGAGGTGACTACTTCTCTGACCGAAAGCTTCACCGTCTGGCAGAGACCTCAGACCCTTCCCGGCATGATCATGCCAATGCATGTCAGGCTCTATAACACTGCCGGCTTTGAACAGATCGTTCCCTTTACCCTCACTGTGGGTGAAGTGGGCGAGAATGATCCTCTGGGACCGGATAGCTATGGCTATGTGATCTACGACTGGACTGATACCGCCTACGACGAAGTGGCAGTCTATGAATGGGTCGAGATTGCTCCGGAAGAAGGTGGCTTGGGAACTCCGCTGCCTATCTCTGATATCCACAATCCTTCAAACGAAGGTGACCAGGTAGGCGCAGAATCCCTGGCAGTCGTGAATCTACCATTCCCCTTCCAATTCTACGGAAGGCTCTACGACCAAATCACCGTATGCTCAAATGGCTTCATCGCCATGGGCGTCACTGAAAACGCTGAATTCCGTAACTTCCGCTTGCCCGGCGCTATGGGCCCGAGCCCGATGATCGCCCCCTTCTGGGATGATCTCGCCACACACAGCGGCAGCGGAATCTACTATATGTTTGATCGCAGCAATCAGTCCTTCATCGTTCAGTGGTACAATATGCGCAATGGCTACAATGGAACATCCCCGGAGACCTTCCAGGTGATCCTCTATGACCAAGCTACATACAATACATCACTCGGTGATGGCCCGATCAAATTCCAATATCACACTTTCAACAACGTCAACGTCCAATCCGGAAACAGACACGGAAACTACTCTACCATCGGTATCGAAGACCACTCCGGTCTCAGAGGCTTGGAGTATTCCTTTAATAACACATATCCCACCGCTGCCGCGCCTCTGTCCGACGGCAAAGCTCTGTTTATCACAAACGTGCCGATCTACCACGAAGCTGCAAACATCCTCATCGCACATACCTATCTGGATGACGCCAACAACGTCGTAGAGCCCGGTGAGACTGTGAACCTAGGTATTCGTCTGGAAAACAGCGGAAACCTCGATGCTGACGATGTGACAGCCACTCTCTCGACAGAGAATGAATACATCACCATCGATAATGCCGATTCGGATTACTTCCCTCTGGAAGCCGGTGGCAGTGGCGTCAATCGCGAACCCTTCACATTCACTGTGGCCGCAGATTGCCCTCCCGGACAAGTGGTTCACTTTAACCTCACGGTTCAATCCGGAGAAGAAAGCTTCTGGAACCGCCAGTTTAGCATCAGGGTGGATTCATCTGAATTGCAGTATCACTCCTTTATGATCTCGGATTATGATAGCAATTTCAATGGTATCATTGATCAAGATGAAGAAGTGAAGCTGATCATCAACCTCAGAAACGGAAGTGAAGTGGAAGCTCGTGATGTGCAGACGACGCTCAGCACTGACGTGCCCAATCTCACCATCGCAAATCCGGAAATCTCTGTGAGCTCAATCGCAGGAAATCAGATCATGCAGTTTGTCTATGATCTCGACTTCAGCGGTGTCACGGGTGCAGGCAGCTATCTGCCGCTTAGCTTCACAGCCACTCCGCTCAGCGGATCTGAAGTGAATGTGGAAATCTATATCCCCTACGACCTGCCCAATGTAGAACACCAGTTTGACCTCAATAATGGCGGCTTCATCTCTGAAACCGGCTGGGTCTGGGGAACTCCGCAAAATGTGGATGCCTACAGCGGTGACAAAGTATGGGCGACAAACCTGGCAGGAGAATATCCGATCAACGTCCAATATCACCTCTACACACCCAAGTATTACCTGAATGAAAACAGCCAATTGAACTTCATGCAAAACTACAATGTGGAGCAGGGCTATGACGGAGTAAACGTCTCCATCTCTACAGATGGCGGAAACAACTGGACAGTCATCAATCCTATCGGCGGATACAATGGAAGCTCGATTGCCGGACTCGGCATGCAAGATGGCTTCACAGGAAACAGTGCCGGATGGGTAGAAGCCGGCTTTGATCTTGCCAGCTATGCAAATCAAGAAGTCATGTTCCGCTTCCGCTTGGGCTCAAATGGCTCAAACACCGGTCCCGGATGGTATATCGACGACTTCCAGCTCACTGAAGTGAACCTCAAGACAGGTCACCTTGCCGGCATGGTCTATCCCAGCTCAGGCATGGATCCCAGCTTAGCAACCATCAGCTCCACCGGACGCTATGCCACAAAACCCAACACCGATGGATCCTTCAGACTCTATCTGCCCAATGGCACTCACAGCGTCACTGCGAGCCTCATGGGACACCAAAACTCGACCATGAACAACGTTCAGATAAATCTTGACAACCCTGTGGTGACCACAGAGTTTACACTCATCGATCTGCCCGCTGTTGACAGCCCCACTTTCCTTGTGGACAACGACACCAGAATCCTCTCCATCCTCTGGAACGAACCGCTTGAACCGGTATTCCCCGTGTCAGCATACAAAGTGTATCGCAAGTTTGACAGCGGTCCCTATGAGATGGCTCTTGAGACCGAGGAAAACAACTATGGCGAGTATCTGGAGCTTGATGGGCACTATCGCTACTACATCGTGCCGATCTACATGGGCTTGGAAGGAACTCCCACCGGTATCATCGACGTGCCATTCCCATATGTGAGCACCGAAGATCAGCTTAGCCCTGCTTTGCAGACCAAACTGGGAAGAAACTATCCGAACCCGTTTAATCCCACCACCACCATCTCCTTTAGTCTGGCAGAAGCCGGGCCTGCAAGCCTGAGAATCTACAATGCCAGAGGACAGCTCGTGCGCCAACTGGCAAATAGTGATTTCCAAGCCGGTCAGCACAATCTCGTTTGGGATGGTCGTGATGCTGCAGGTCGCACCGTATCCTCAGGTCTATACTTCTATAGACTCAACACCAAGAACTATCAAGAATCCAGGAAAATGGTCCTGATGAAATAAGAAATTCCTCAGCGAAGAAAGACCCCGGTTAATCCCGGGGTCTTTTTGTATCCATCATGTTTTTCTTATAAGGGATTTGCTGTCGCATTGAAGGCATACCCTGGGGAGAAGGCCTTGGGCAAGCCTCTTGAGATTCTCCCCAGTCTAGCCGAGGAGGCATTTATGACGAAGTCAAGTGGGCGGCAAGCCAAACAGCGGAAAAAATGTAAGCACGGAATAAGTTGATATATATGTAATTGCAAGGATGTCGATAAAAATCTCACTAAATAGTTCTTGACAAAATGTCGATAACTGATTATCGATATATATAAAGCGAATGCAAAAAATAAAGATAAAACAAGGAGTTTGCCATGTGGGAAACACAAATCGACCTCAACGCTGTCTTTGAGTTGCGTACCAGGACCACGGACTACTTTGGTCTGGGTGCAATCCAAAAGATCTATGACATTGCCGGTAATCTAGCCGAATCCGGGATCAAACGTGTATTGATCATGACCGGAGGATCTTCCTATCGTAAAAATGGAGCCTGGGATGTAGTGGAGCCTGCTCTCGCTAAAGCTGGGATCAGCTATGTTTTGTTCAATCGTGTGAGCTCAAATCCGACCGACATACAGGTGGATGAAGCGGTGCAGATGGGCAAGGAGCATGACGCACAAGCTGTGATCGGAATTGGAGGCGGAAGCCCGATTGATGCGGCCAAGAGTGCTGCTATCTTGCTAAAATATCCCCAAAGAAGCGCGCGTGACCTCTATGAGTTTAAGTTTAGCCCCACAGAGGCAATGCCAATCGTGGCGATAAACACAACCCATGGTACGGGCACGGAAGTCAATCGCTTTGCCGTGATCACAATATCTGATTTGGAATACAAGCCGGCCATAGCCTATGACTGCATTTATCCGCTCTATGCGATAGATGATCCTGCCTTGATGTATGGGCTTCCGGAAAACCAGACAAGGTATGTATCCGTCGATGCAGTAAATCACGTCATCGAAGCATGCACCACCTTGGCAGCAAATCCCTATGCTATCATGATGGGTAAAGAGACTTTACGACTGGTGACAAAGTATCTTCCGATCGCGCTCAAAGACCCCAAAGATCCAGCAGCGCGCTATTTCTTGACATATGCATCGGCGATTGCAGGGATATCTTTTGACAATGGTCTTTTGCACTTCACTCATGCGCTGGAGCATCCTTTGTCTGCCGTGAAGCCGGATTTGGCACATGGCTTGGGACTCTCGATGCTGCTTCCGGCAGTGATCAAGGAGATCTATCCTGCCAGAGCCAAGGTTTTGGCGGATCTGTTTGAGCCACTTATTGGCGGCTTGAAAGGAGAAGCATCTGAAGCGGATAGAGTGGCGGCAGAAATCGAAAAATGGCTGTTCAATGTGGGAATCACTTCCAAGCTGGAAGACGAAGGATTCTCAGAGAATGATTTGGATCGCTTAGTTGAGCTGACCAAAGAAACTCCTTCTTTGGGATTGCTATTGAGCATGGCTCCGATTGATGCTACAGACGAAACCATCAGACGCATCTTTGCGAACAGTCTCAAACCAATGCACTAAACATAAGATTAAAATCACCTTAACTGATGAGAAGCCCGGCAATGTCCGGGCTTTTCTGTTTAAGCAAGTGATCTCAGCAAGATATCTCAATGAGCCTAACACACTAGGCTCGTAAATGCTTGGAATATATGGGCTCCTGATGCCTTGCTCACCGCTTGCTCACCGCTCGAGTGAGCAAGGGGCGAGAAACTAAGGACTTACGCGATTCGCCCAAAAAGTGTAAACCAAGCTCAAACATTGTGCAATTGACCATGCATTCTAGAGTATGGCGATCTATAGGCGGCCATCCGGCTTTATTGAGTATATCAATATTAGGCAATAGGATACGCTCAAATGGCAATCTGACTTGATCGATATCTTCGATTTCTTTATAGTGGCATTACCCATTCAAAACTAATCTAGCACGGATTCATGATCTTGATTTGAAAGAAACTTGTTGACAGCTTATCTTTCAATAGCAAAATTGAGTCCCTTGATTTCGGGGAAAGGAAGAATTATGAAGAAATACATCATTCATGGTGCTGATATTCTCAGCTTCGATCCTGCCCGGCCCTATCTTAGCGGATATGCTTTGATGGTGGAGAAAGGCAAGATAACCAAGATAGCTCCATATGCTGAGCTCAAAGATGGAGACTGTGAAGGGGTCGATGCTTCCGGAAAGATTTTGATGCCGGGATTGATCAATGCTCATCACCACTTCTATTCAACCATGGTCACCGGCTTGGGGAAAGCGGCTCCGTCGGCGGATTTTGATGAAGTTCTGAAGAATCTGTGGTGGCGGCTGGACAAAAAACTGGCGCTGCGAGACGTCTATGTGAGTTCCGCGATTTCCGCGATTGATGCCATTCGCAAAGGGAGCACCACCATTATCGACCACCATGCCTCGCCCTCTTCCATCACCGGATCACTATCCCAAATAGCGCTTGCCGTCAAGGAAACAGGAATTCGGGCAAATCTATGCTATGAAGTGTCGGATCGGGATGGCATGCCGATCAGAGATGAGGGCATTGCCGAGAATGTCGATTTCATCAAATCCTATGGCTTTGGGCAAGATGACTTTCTGAAAGCTCTTTTTGGCATGCATGCGGCATTTACCCTAGGTGATGACAGCCTGTCCAAGATATCACAGGAAGTCGGCAAGCTGGGCTGTGGCGTGCATATTCACGCGGCAGAAGCTCAAAGCGATCAGCGCTACAATCTTGATCACTATGGAAAACATGTAGTAGAGCGGTTGATGGATTTTGGCCTGATCAATTCACAAAGCATCCTTGCCCACGGCGTGCATCTTACGCCCCGGGAGATGATGATGGTCGCTGAAAGCGGGGCTGCAATCGTGAGCAATCCGCAATCAAATCTGAACAACGCGGTTGGCATTGCGGATGTCTGCAATATGGCGAAGCTGGGGCTAAAAGTAGGTTTGGGCACAGACGCGATGACGGTGAACATGCTGCAGGAGCTCCGAGTGGGGCTTTGGGCACAGCATTTGAAGCAAGAAAACCCTTCAGCGGGATTTATGGAGATCGCCTCCACTTTGATATATAACAATCCGGCTATCGCGCAGAAGTATTGGGGTAAAGGCCATGGCATGCTCACAGAAGGTGCCAATGCCGATATGATCTTTGTGGATTACGATCCTCATACTCCGCTAGATGATGAGACATGGATCGGGCATCTGATCTTTGGCATCTCGCAAGCGAGAGTACACAGCACCATCGTCGCCGGAGATTTTTTGATGTGGGATGGAGAGCTGCTATTGGGCTTGGATGAAAAAGAGCTCAGAGCTGAAAGCAGATCTCTTTCTGCTGCGCTCTGGAAACGGTTTTGAGATCAAGGAGTTTTGCTATGTACAAGAAGATATATGAAAAAGCCAAAGCCTACGAAAATGAAACCGTAAGGTTTCTCATGGATATGGTGCGGATCCCTGCCTTTTCGACCAAGGAAAAGGAGCTAGTGGAATGTATTGCCGACGAGATGAAAGCCGCCGGATTTGATGAGGTGATGATCGATCCTTTGGGCAATGTGATCGGCCGCATCGGCAATGGAGCCAAGGTGATAGCATTTGATGCTCACATAGATACGGTCTATCCCGGAGATAGATCGCTTTGGGATTTTGATCCTTTTGATTCACATGTCAAGGATGGCAAGGTCTATGGTCGTGGGACAGTCGATCAAGAAGGCGGGATGGCATCGATGGTCACAGCCGGGCGCATCATCAAGGATCTCAATCTGCAAGAAGGATTCACCTTGTACTTCACGGGAACGGTAATGGAAGAGGATTGCGACGGCCTTTGTTGGCAATATATCATCAATGAAGATAAGATACGGCCGGAAATGGTGGTGATCACTGAGCCGACAAACATGAATATTTATCGTGGGCATCGCGGACGTATGGAGATGCAGGTGCACGTCAAGGGGCTTTCCTGCCACGGATCTGCACCGGAGAGAGGAGATAATGCCATATACAAGATATCCCGTATTGCCCTTGAGATTGAGAAGCTTCACGAACGGCTGAAGCACGATGACTTTCTGGGTAAGGGATCTGTGGCTGTCACCGAGATATTTTTCACCGGGCCTTCCCAATGTGCAGTGCCGGATAGCGCACGCATCCATCTGGATAGGCGGCTGACGGTGGGGGAGACCCTTGAGTCTGCGGTAGCGGAAGTGGCAGAAGCTTGCAGTCTAGCAGGACATCCTGAGGCTCAGATCGAGGTCTTGGAATATCGAGAAGCCGCTTATACAGGCTTGGTCTATCCCACCCAAAAATACTATCCCACTTGGGTGACAGAGCCGGACTCAATGTGGATCAAAGCAGCCGAAGACGCCTATCTTGGCGCTCTGAAGAGGACACCCAAAATCGATAAATGGACTTTCTCGACCAATGGAGTGGCGATAGCCGGGATGCACAATATCCCCTGCATCGGCTTGGGCCCCGGTAATGAGATCCATGCTCATGCGCCCAATGAGGCAACTCCGATCGAGCATCTGACCGAAGCTGCAGCATTCTATGCCGCACTAATACATCGGCTGGGATAATGAGCTTCTTTCAATACTACCGTTGCAGCCAGTGTGGCAAAGAATACGACAGCGAGCGGCTGAGCTATCTATGCCCTGAGTGTAGCAAAGACTATCAGGCAGGGATTCCGCTGCCGGGAATCTTGGAGGCTGTCTTTGATTATCCGGAGATTGCCAAAGCTTGGGCTGATTTTCTAAAAGAGAATCCGGGTGCCGAGATCGAAGCGCGGATCCGAAAGCTCAGCGCCATCTTATCTCCTGTGGATATGGAGCATTATCCCAATCTTCCGGTGGGCAATAGTCCGCTGATCCCGGGGACGGGACTGGGGATCAAGAATCTGTATCTGAAGTTTGATGGTCAAAATCCCAGCGGGTCTTTCAAGGATAGAGCTTCGGCTATCATGGTCGCAGAGGCCAAGAGGCGGGGGATCAAAGAGATCGTCACAGCATCGACGGGTAATGCGGCTTCATCCTTGGCGGCTTTATGCGCGTCATCAGCGATCAGGGCAGTGATCTTTGCTCCGGCAAAGGCGCCCAAGGCAAAGCTCGTGCAGATCAAGGTGCATGGAGCCACGCTAAACTTGGTGGATGGGAACTATGATGATGCCTACAAAGAGGCTTTGAGATATTCTTCATTGCACGACTGCCTCAATCGAAACACGGCCTACCATCCCTTTACCATCGAGGGCAAGAAGACTGCCGGTTTGGAGATCTTTGCTCAGCTTGATCAGCTTCCGGATTATATCTTTGTTCCCACTGGTGATGGGGTGATCCTCAGTGGGATCGCCAAAGCCTTTGCGGATCTTCTTGCTGCTCGCATCACAGATCGCTTGCCGGCTTTGATCGCGGTGCAAGCGGAAAGCTCGGATGCCATCTGCAGCTATTGGGAATCCGGGACTTATCAGGACGCCCAAGCTCCACGGACCGTGGCTGACTCCATTTCGGTCAAGACTCCCGCTGCCGCTCATCTTGCCTATCGAGTTCTAAACGAGACCGATGGCATGGGCATCCGGGTCAGCGATTTTGAGATTTTGGCAGCGCAAAAGATGCTGGCTTCTCGCACGGGCATATTTTGTGAGCCTTCTTCAGCATCTGCATTAGCGGCGTATTTCAAGGCCAAAGAACAAGGCTGGATCAAGGATAACTGCAAGGTCGTCCTGATGATCACCGGCCACGGACTAAAAGACATAGAGGCGGTCAAAGATGATTCATGACAAAGGTTTCTACGATTTTCACGTACACATCGGTGAGCAGATTTCAGGCCATGATTTATCGGATAGCTTTGCTGATCTGAGAAAACTTACCGAGCCCGGCGACGATCCGGCAAATCCACCACTTTTGGGGATCGGCGCATTTGTCACGGAAGAGGCAGAATATCCTCTTGCTCAAAAGCTGGAAGCGATGAAAGAACGAGCAGAACGAGATCTTGGAATCCCCGTCCACTGGCACCTGAGCCCCACCCACAGCCGAGTGGAGGATATCTACGATCTTCTTGAGGCGGGGCATGACCTAAAGCTCTACACCACATATCGCAAAGCTGGGCTCTATAAGAGCTATGAGGATATTGGCAGATGGATGCAGGACTTAAGTGATCTTAAGACCAGGATTCTGCTGCATTGTGAAGATGATCTCATCATTGGGGGCTCTCAAACTCATAGTTTTAGGACTCCTTTCGACCACACATTCAGGCGACCGGAGATTGCCGAGGACAAAGCGGTCGGAGCGATCTTGAATCTGGCGATCAGGCATAGTCATCCGGTGCACATCGTGCATGTATCCAGCCCCACATCTGCATTGATGATCAAAGAGGCAAAGCGGAATTTCGCCGGGATCAGCTGCGAGACCGCCCCTCACTATCTTTTGTATAATGAAGAGCGCTTACGTGAGCCGGATGGACACCGCTATCTGACTTGCCCTCCATATCGTAAGGAAAGCTCACGCGGTCTTTTGGCAGAGCTTTTTCAGGATGGGGTCTTTGATATCTTGGCAAGTGACCACTGCTCTTTTGCTGATTCTCTTAAGGATCGCTACAAGAAAGATCTCGCAAAGATCCCCATGGGCATTCCCGGGATCAACACACTGTATAGCTCCATCTATGAGGCTTTTGTAGCAAAAGGCAAGATCTCAGCCGAGGCTTTGGATCAGATGCTCAGGATCAAGCCTCGCGAGCTGATGAACTTTGGAGTAGAATCGTGAAACAAGCCTTTCGCAATGATGCTCTCGCCAAGGTGACAGGGCGGGCTAAGTATACCGACGACTATAGCATGCCGGGGATGCTGCATGCTCTTCCCCTTCATGCAGATTGTTCCAGCGCACTGCTCCGCGGAATCGACATCTCCAAGGCCGCTAAGATGCCAGGAGTGCTGCGTATCATCACGGCGGAAGATGTTCCCGGAGAGATCAAGTTTGGACAGATCATTCGCGACTACCCTGTTTTGGCCCACAAAAGGATTAGGTCATCGGGCGATGTGCTCGCATTGGTCGTGGCCCAATCTCGTGGCGAAGCTAATGCTGCTCTGAAGGAGATAAAGCTCGAGCTCAAGGATAGCCCCGGCCTCTATGATCCCCATCAAGCGCTACTACCCGACGCGCCGCTGATCCATCCCGAGCATGGTAGCAATATATGCAACTACCATCGAGTGAGAACCGGGGACATCACCGCAGGTGAGAAAGAGGCTGATATCATCATCGAGGAGAGCTTCTCCACCTCTAGAGTAGAACACGCCTATCTCGAGCCAGAAAGCGCTCTGGCGCATCTGCGACCGGACGGTGTCATGGAAGTCATCGGATCCATGCAGCATCCCTTCAGCACGCGCCGCTTTGTTGCTGCCACGCTGGGTTTTGAACTCAAAGATGTGGAGGTCAAGACAGTGCCGATGGGAGGAGGCTTTGGCGGAAAGGATGACACTGCTGCCCTTGTCTGCGCTCGCGCTGCGTTATGTGCCTATCTCTGCGGACGCCCGGTCAAGATCACCTATAGCCGAGAAATGAGCATGAAAGAAAGCTACAAAAGGCATCCATATGACATCTCATATCGCATGGGAGTCAAGCGGGATGGCGGCATCAGCTTTGTGCAAGTACGGATGGTGGCAGACGGCGGAGCATATTGCAGCGTCACCCCATGGGTCACATGGCGTAGCACCGTGCAATGCAGCGGCTGCTATGAAGCCCCAAATGTGCATTGCGACGTCTATGGAGTCTATACAAACAACATCTTCACGGGAGCTTTCCGCGGCTTTGGCTCTCCTCAGGTAAATTGGGCGATCGAGCAGCTTGTCGAGATTGCCGCCGAGAAACTTGGTATGGATGAAGTAGACTTTCGACGAATGAATATGCTCAAGCAGGGCTCTGTCACCGTCACCAAGCAAAAGCTTGATAGTCATACGGTTTCGCTAAATGAAGTAATGGACAAAGTGCTCACCGAGATCGATTATCACAAGAAGCGCAAGCTATGCTCATTTGGCGATCCATCACTTGACAAATGGTATGGAATCGGCTTTGCCATCTCCTATCGCGGCATGAGTCTGGGCGCAGAGGGAGTGGACATGAATAGCGCCATCCTCAATGTCCAGCCTGATGGGTCGGTGCTTTTGGAGACCGGAGTGCACGAGAATGGGCAAGGCTCAGAAAGTGCCATGATCTTGATCGCCGCTGAAGAGCTAGGCCTGCCTGTCTCGAGAATCCGCTATCGCATGCCTTCCACCTCCAATATTCCCGATGGCGGCACGACGGTTGCTTCCCGTGGAACCATTATGGGAGGGGGAGCCACGACCAAGGCGGCAGAGATCCTGAGGAGCATCATCTCAGAAGCGGTCAAAGATCATATGGGTAAAAGCGTCGATCGCTTTGAAGATGGGTGGATTTTGGACGCGAGAGATCAGCGCATCTGCTCATGGGACGAAGCCATCCGGCTCTGCTATAGCAAGCAGATCTACCCCTATGCCTTTGGAGTGTTTCAAGCCCCTCGAGTGAGCTGGGATGAAGACACCGGACATGGAGACGCCTATTTCACATGGGTCTATGGCTGCCAAGCAGTGGAGCTGGAAGTCGAACCCAAGACAGGCAAGATCTCTATCCTAAACATGGTGGCAGCGCATGATGTGGGAAGGGCGATCAATCCCGACATGGTCAAAGGACAGTTCTATGGCGGCATGACCATGGGCGCGGGTTATGGACTCATCGAAGAGATGCCCGTCAAGGAAGGCGCTGTCACTGCCACAAACTTACACCAATACAAGGTCCTACGCTCCACCGATCTTCCGGAGATGACTGCCATCATCGTGGAAAACCCTGATCCCTTGTCTCCCTCCAAAGCCAAAGGCATCGGCGAGCCGACCTTGGAGATCACTGCCCCTGCCATAGCAAATGCCGTCTATCGCGCAACAGGAAAGCGCTACACGGATCAACCCATCAAGATAAGGAGGGAGAGTGAAGATAACGGTTAATGGCGTCTGCTACAAGCTTGCTGAAGACATGGGCGCTCGCCTTCTTTCCGACTGGCTAAGAGAAGATCTGGGACTGATCGGCACAAAGATTGGCTGCGGCATCGGAGTCTGCGGATCCTGCACTGTTCTGGTAGACAAGCTTGCCAAGCGTAGCTGTCTTTTGAAACTTAGTGATGTGCAAGACCATGAGATCACCACCATCGAAGGCATCGCCAATGCGGATGGGACATTGCATCCATTGCAAGAAGCTTTTGTGGATTGCGGCGCGATTCAATGCGGATTTTGCACTCCCGGAATGGTCATAAGTGCACTGGCACTCCTGATGAAGAATCCCCGTCCCACTCGAGACGAGATCCGCAAAGCTCTGAAAGGAAATCTCTGCCGATGCACGGGATATCAACAAATCATAGATGCCGTAGAGCTTGCCGCGACAAAGCTCTATTCCACAAAACAAAGTAGTAAATAGCGACGAGGTAGTATTATGCAAGACATCAAAAAATGCCTAGCCGAAATGAGAAGCTTGGATGCTTCTTTATATGGCAAAGACTTTCTGCTTACTTGGGACAAATCCGTGGATGATCTCAAGACCGTGATGCTGGTTGCCGAAGCTCTGCAGATGCTGCACACAAGTAAGAAACCTTGGAAGATCTTTGATTACGGATTGGGGATATCCATCTTCAGGGATCACAGCACTCGCACCCGCTTTAGCTTTGCCTCAGCCGTCAATGGCTTGGGCTTGGCTCTCTCAGAATTGGATGAGGAAAAGTCACAGATTGCCCATGGCGAGACCGTTCGCGAGACGGCAAATATGATCTCCTTCATGGCAGAAGTGATCGGCATCCGAGACGACATGTATCCTTCAGAAGGACACAGCTATATGAAAGAAGTCTCCGATGCCCTTGATGATGGATATCAAAACCGGATCTTGGCTCAACGCCCCACCGTGGTGAATCTACAATGCGATCTTGACCATCCCACTCAGAGCCTTTCCGATCTGCTCAAGCTCAAGGACTATTTTGGCAGCTGGGAAGCTCTCAGAGGAAAAAAGATCGCCATGAGCTGGGCATATTCTCCTTCCTACGGTAAACCGCTCTCAGTTCCCCAAGGAGTCATCAATCTCATGACCCGTTTTGGCATGGATGTCGTGCTTGCCCATCCCGAAGGCTATGATCTCTTACCGGATACTTTGGATAGCGCTCACGCCTTTGCCAAGGAAAGTGGCGGCTCGTTTTCGCATGTTCATTCCATGACGGACGCCTTCAAAGACGCGGATGTGGTATATCCCAAATCCTGGGCACCCATGGCGGTGATGCAAGAGCGCACAAAGCTTCTTCGGCAAGGCGACAGACAGGGGCTCAAAGATCTTGAGCAGCATTGTCTTGCCGAAAATAGGAGGCACATGGATTGGGAATGCACAGAAGCCATGATGAAGCATACCAAAGCCGGGAATGCCCTCTATGAACACTGCCTTCCCGCTGACATCAGTGACGTGAGCTGCGCTCACGGGGAAGTAGCCAAGAGTGTGTTTGAACGCTATCGATTACACACCTACCAAGAAGCGGGATTCAAGCCCTTTGTGATCGCCGCCATGATCTTTTGCAGCAAAGTGGCAAACCCCATCGACAAGATCAATAGCTTCATTTGAGAAGAAGGAGATAAGCATGCCAAAACTCATTACAGATAAAAACTTCGAGATTATCAAAAAAAACGCAGCGCGCTGTCGTGCTCACGGCATCATCCTGCCCACCATCAGACAGCAGATGGATCCCGGACTGATCCCGGATTCCCTTACCGAGCAGATTGCCAAAGTGGCAATGGATGATCTGAGCCCGCTCAATCTCTTTCGCATCACCTGGAAGAATGACGTTGATACCGGCAAATTCGGGGATCCCAACTTCCTTGAGATCCCCTCATCCATCACCGGAGTGAAGGCAAGGATCTTTGGGCTGATCGGCAAACACTTTCCCACCGGTGCTCACAAAGTAGGCGCGGCATATGGCTGCCTGCTTCCGCTTTTGGTGAGCGGACGGTTTGATCCGGATACTCAGAAATCGGTGTGGCCGTCCACCGGCAACTACTGTCGAGGTGGTGCTTTTGATGCTGCCCTTCTGGATTGCCCTGCTGTGGCTGTGCTCCCGGAGGGGATGAGCCAAGAGCGCTTTGCCTGGCTGCGCAAGATCAACGCGGAGATCATCCTGACCCCCGGCAGCGAATCAAACGTAAAAGAGATCTACGACAAGTGCGAAGAGCTGAGCCATGATCCGACCTATACGATCCTAAACCACTTTGAAGAGCCGGGGAACTCATTTTGGAACTATCAAGTCACCGGTTCTGCTATCTATGATGCTTTTGGAATCGTAAGGCAGGATCAGGATCGCCTGGCAGCCTTCATCAGTGCCAGCGGTTCTGCCGGTACCATCGCCGCCGGGGATTTCCTCAAGAAACAGGATCCTCAGACGATGATCACTGCAGCCGAAGCGCTCCAATGTCCCACAATGCTAAACAATGGCTTTGGCGAACACCGCATCGAGGGCATCGGCGACAAACACATCCCCTGGGTGCACAATGTGCGCAGCACGGACAATGTGGCTGCCATCGATGATGAAGATTGCATTCGCCTGCTCAGACTCTTCAACGAAGCTGCCGGGCACGACTATCTGAGGACATTGGGCGTTGAAGAAGCCGTGATAGAGAAATTGCCGCTTCTGGGGATCTCATCAATCGCGAATCTTCTGGCTGCCATCAAGACAGCTAAGTACTATGAAATGGGTGAACATGACCTGATTTTTACGTGTTTTACGGATTCTGCCACAATGTATGCCAGTCGCCTTGAAGAACAAAGACGTGCCAAAGGAGACTACACAACGCTCGATGCAGCGGTTGATATGGGCGTCTGCCTCCTATCCCAAGGCTACGACAACTTCATTGAGCTTTCCTATCAGGACAAAAAACGCATCCACAATCTCAAATACTTCACATGGGTGGAGCAGCAAGGACGCAGCGAAGATGAGCTTCGCCGGCAGTGGGATCCGGATTATTGGCATGAAACCTTTGAGAAAAATCTCGATGAACTGGATGAGGCAATCAATGAGTTTAACTCCCTCTGATTTATACTCGATCATCCTCGCTTCAGGAGAGGGTAAACGCTTTGGGATGCCAAAGTCCAAAGCCGGATTTGATGGCTTGCTCTTTTCCCAAAGAATCAGCCAGAGCCTTATAGATGCAGGACTTAGACAGATCTTTATAGCCGAAGATCTGCCCACAAAGTCTATGCTGGACACCCTCAGAGAGGCACAAAAGATGATCCTTGGGAGGCCCAATCTCTTTCTCATTTGGCCGGTGGATCATCCCTTTGTGCATTCTGAGACCATTCACGAGCTCTTCAGTGTGGCATCTGCCAATCCGGATTGCGTGATCAAGCCGGAGTATCATGGCAAAAGAGGACATCCCATCATCATCCCCTCCGCCCTCGATCTGAATGACGATCAGCACCAAAATCTCAGAGATCTGATCCGCTATAGCGGAATCGGAACCGTGATAGTGCCGGTCGAAGATCCCGGGATCTTGATGAATATCAATCGCCCCGAGGACATCCAAAAGCTACAAGAAGCATACGCGGAGACCTTATGAATACAATCGATCTGATCAAATCCGCCACAGCGTCCGTGATTTTTGTGAAAGACCGATCCCCAAGGAGATCTTGGATGAGATCTTGGAGGCAGGCCGCCTGGCACCATCTGCGCAAAATCGCCAACCTTGGCGCTACATCATTTTCACCGATCCACAGAAGATCCATGATCTTTCCCGCAAGACCGGCCTTGTCGGCAAAAGCAATTTCTTCATCAAAAACGCGCCCTGTGTGATCATCGCTTGTGCAGATACAAAGAAAAATGTGCGGATAAATGGACAAGACTACTATCTGGTGGATACGGCCATATCATTTCAGCAGATGATGCTCGCTGCTTGGCAGCACGGCATCGGCTCATGTTGGCTGGCGGCATTTTCTGAGAAGGTCTTGGCCAAGTATCTGGATCTGCCCAAAAACTATCGGATCGTGGCGCTTTCACCTTTCGGCTATCCCAAAGAGGTGAAGGGGATATATTCCAAAGCCCTATCTTTGTTTGCAGGCTCATCAAAACGCATTCCGCTATCTGAGATAATTGACTTTAGGTAAAGCAAATCCCACCGACATGCACGAGATTCAGGGCTCGCTCAAGCCTTGCTCACCCCTCGCTCACCGGTCGGATGAGCAAGCGGTGAGAAGATAAGGACTTACAGCTTCCGACCAAAAAGTGTAAACCAAGGGCAAATATTGCAAAACAGCTTGGGCAGGGAATGCTTGACCAAAAATCTATGGCTGGCAGGACGATGCTCGCATTGTCTATAGTTGGCGTATGTGAGGAATAAGCTCATGGTCGATCACAAAGGTGTCGCTTTACAAGAGCTGGGAAAAATAGGGCAGAGTCAGATTTAGATTGACAAATGTGCATTTGATATTTTATTGAAGTTCTAAAGAAATGTGGAGTTGATAATGTCTGCAATAGCAATTTTGGGCTGTATGTGGGGCGATGAAGCCAAAGCCAAGATAGTCGATTATCTTGGGGATTCGGCTGATTTTGTAGTCCGTTTTCAGGGCGGCAGCAATGCCGGTCACACCATCGTTGTAGATGGTAACAAATACGTTTTTCACACTGTACCTTCCGGGATCTTGTATCCAAGCACAAAGTGCCTTATCGGTGCGGGGGTCGTGATCGATCCCAAGAGCTTGGTCGCGGAGATCCAAGAGCTTGAAAATAGCGGCTTGGACTTTGCCAATCGCTTGATCATCGATGACAAAGCGGGATTGGTGCTGCCGCTGCATCAAGAGCTGGACAAAAGCAATGAAGAGCTTTTGGCAGGAGCAAAGATCGGCACCACCGGCAGAGGAATCGGTCCCACATATGCGGATCTGAGTTCCCGCGTGGGGATCCGTCTGGGAGATCTCGCGCATCCTGCCTATCTGCGCCAACGCGTAAAAGAGATTTACCGCTTTCATGGCAGAGATCTGGCATCTGATGAGCTCAAAGATATCCTGGAAAGCCTCAAAGAATCCTGGAAAGTGCTCAAGAGCTATTGTATGCCCACAGAGAGCATCCTGCATGAAGCTCGCTTAAGCGGAGCCAGAATTCTCTTTGAAGGGGCTCAAGGTACGCTTTTGGATCGCATCTGGGGCAGCTATCCTTATGTGACTTCATCCAGCACCATGGTCGATGCTATCGGGATCGGAACCGGATTTTCGGCACGACACTTGGACGAGGTCTTGGGAATCTTCAAAGCCTATTGCACCAGAGTGGGTGAAGGACCTTTCCCCACAGAGATTCATGACGCTCTGGCAGAGCAAATCCGCCTTCAAGGCAATGAATTTGGCTCGACCACCGGCAGGCCACGCCGGATTGGGCATTTTGACGCGGTGCTTGCCGCATATAGCGCTCGGATCAATGCTTTGGATGGCGTCGCCGTGACGCTTTTGGATGTATTGTCCGGCATTGAGGAGCTCAAGATCTGCGTCGGATATGAGCATAAGGGCAAGACCCTTGTTTCCCCGCCCTCTCACCCCCAGGATCTTGGCAAGGTGACGCCCATCTATGTCACTCTTGAAGGCTGGGATGAGGATATCACGGGCGTGCGCAGCATGGCGGATCTGCCCACTGCTGCAAGAAACTATCTAAAAGCGATCGAAGATCTTATCGAAGTGCCCGTAAAAGTGGTCTCGGTGGGTAAAGATAGGAGCCAAACCTTCATGGTTTAGCCAAAGAATAGGAGTAATTATGAGAAAATGTCTGTTTATCTTGTGCCTGCTATGTATCTCAGGTCTGGGAGCACAAGCTGCCGACACCCTCCATGTATTGCATATGCCGCAATTCGCAAGTCCATTCTATCATTCATTTTCGCGCAACTATCTCGGAGTCGAAGCTGCCGGGCGCGGATACACCGGCACCGGAGTATTGGGCTCTGCGCAGACAGCTCTGATCAATCCTGCCACGATGATCACGGATTCCACCAGGATCTTTACTGAGATCAATATCAAGCCTTCGGTGGATGCCGAGGGCTTGGAATACACCAGCCGCTATAGCTCACCACTGCCTTTTGGAACTCTTGGGCTGAGCTTCCCCCTAGGCTCCAAGGTGGTAGCGGCAATCATCTATAGCAATCCCAAGTCCATTGTGTTGGATGATTTTTCGGTCGTGATCAATCAAGGGGCTGATATGGTCACCAGATATCCCAAATACTATCTGCACCAGCTTTCCGCCTCAGTTCGCTCTCGGATCACAGATGATTTTAATCTTGGGCTTTCCGTGCACAATCAGCTCCACTATCTGGATGATGTGATTTTCCTAAGAACCTACGACCGGGTGCGAGACTATCGCTATGCTGTGCGCTTTCAGCCCGGGCTTCACTATCAATACGGAGATCTGGGACTCGGACTTTCGGCGACTTTGCCGACGAAGATTGATTGGGATCTGACCTATGCGGACTATGATACTCAGCTTCCGCTTGAGCTAAGTGCCGGGCTTAGCTACAGCAAGGATATCTACCGCTTTTCCACAGACTTTCGTTTTAGCCAAGATTCCGCAATCGACGATATCTTTGAAGACAATTTCTCCATCCACCTCGGAGCGGAACGACGTGATGGCAACAAGATCCTAAGAGCCGGATATTTCTATAGCTCAGATGTATTCAGCGGACAAGTGCTACTGCCGATTGATCATGATTCCCAGGATGAGTCCATCTTTTGGGAAGACGTGTCGCCCACTATGTACGTGGCTGATAATGCCCAACACTTCCTCAGCGTGGGCTTTGGCTATCTTTTCCGGGATGGATCCCTGAATCTCTCGGCAATGAGCACCGTGGCATCAGAGAGCAATTGCACCCAGATCATTCTCAGCCTCAGCTTGTATACCAGTTCGTTCAAGCGCAAAGATTTCCTCAGGTTTGAATGAAAAAGCCCCGTGTAGAGATACGCAATGTCGAGTCCTATGATCTTGCCCAGATTGAAGAGGCGGTAAGCCTTTGGTTTTCTAGGCAAAAGGATCATAAGTTCAAAAGAAGCAAACGGGTGCTCATCAAACCAAACACCTTGGGAGCCTATCTGCCGGAAAGAGCTGTGACCACTCATCCGGTCGTCCTGGAAGCGATCATCAGATATTTTTTAGCTCGAAAAAAGGAAGTATGGCTGGGAGACAGCCCCGGGGGAACCGTCTCTGTGCAAAAGGTATGGGAAAACTGCGGATTGCAGGATCTGGCTGATCGATATCCCATCCGCTTGGTAAATCTCTCCACCATGGGCTATAGAGAGCTGAAGTATGACGGGATTCCCGTCAAGATCTCTGAAGCGCTCTTTCAATGTGGCATAGTGATCAATGTGGCAAAGTATAAGACTCATTCGCTGATGGCATACACCGGCGCACTGAAGAATCTCTATGGACTCATCCCCGGCATGGTTAAAAGCGAGTATCATCGCCAATATCCGGACACTCGGAGCTTTGCCAAATTGCTTTTAGCCCTATATGGAGTCTGTCGACAAAAGATCAGCTATAGCATCATAGATGGCATCATTGGCATGGATGGAGCAGGTCCTTCCGCCGGGAAGCCGAAGCATTTTGGCATCCTGATGGGCTCGAACAACATCCCTGCTCTGGACACCATCGCTTCCAAGATGATGGGCTTTAAGATCAAGGATGTGCCGTATCTCTCTGGCGCACTGCACTTAGAGGCTGTGCTGCCCTCGCGGATAGTCGTACCCAAAAGCTTTCGACAACACTGCTTTCATGATACGGATATCCGCATTGTGAAAATGAGAAAGGAGAGTCTCAGATATCTTCCTCGTCCGCTAAGCTTTGCTTTTAGGAAGATCTTTTACTACTATCCCATGGTAAGTGAACGCTGTGTCCGCTGTGGTGTGTGCGTACGCTCATGTCCGGTCGAGGCTATAGCATGGCAGAATGATGGTTTTCCAAAGGTGGACAAAGACCACTGCATCAAGTGCATGTGCTGCCACGAGCTTTGCCCTACTCAGGCAATTGATATCTACAAATCTCTGATTGCGCGAGCGGTAATGGGATGAAGACCAAGGCAAAAGCGACCCCCAAGTATGTCAAATACATCTTCAATGCTCTGCTTGTCTTGCTGCTGGCTTGGATCTTGGTCACAGGGCGCAATAGCTATCTAAACACATATCGTCTCAAAAGGAGAGTAGATCTTCTTCAGCAGGAAGCTATGAGACTCAAGGCGGCAAATGACTCTCTTGCTCAAGAAAATGCCCGTTTGAAGACAGATCCCGAAGCAGCAGAAAAGGCTGCTCGTGAGCAATTTGGGCTCACAAAGCCAAACGAGAAAGTGTTCCGATTTGTTCCGGCGAGAGAAGACTGAATATGATGCCAAGCAGGATCGCCAAACACACTATTCTGCAAGCTCATAGGATAGAGACTGTCAGAACCTTGGCATTTGAGATTGTCGGAGAGACCAAGCAAGATAGACAAGCGCAGATTCAGAGGATAGTAGATTACTTTGGAGACGTCGCCGACCATGGTCCCGCCGGCGACACTGTCGATACCATCGCCGTCTTCTTTGAAGCTGCTTTGGATCATCTCATCTCAAAGAAGCAAAATCCCGATGCCCCTCTATATCGCTTCTTTTCCTTGATAAATCATTTGCCGGTCTTAAAGAGCTCTCCCATTTATGAAGAAACTCTCCAGATTCTCGCACCCCTTTTCCTCAATGACGCATCTTCCGTCAAAACATTTGATCGTCTGCAATTGCTCTATCTGCACACAGAGATTGGCTTTTGGGAAGCAGCAAAGCGTGAACTTACAAAGCTTGAGGAGATCATCGGGCCGGATCAGCTGAGTTTCTATGCACTGTTCAAGCTCTGTAGGTTTCGTAGCGCGGACGCCCATGAGAGCCAGGCTTCAAGCCTCAGGGATTTCTTGGAGTATTGCCTTGAGATCAAGGATCTATCCGGTCCCGAAGCCACTATCTTTTTAATGCTGTATTGGCTTTCAAACTGTCTCTGGTTCAAGGAGCATGATCTCTATAGGATCTTGCTTATGGATCTGTATCAAAGGATTCGCCAAGTAAATTGTCTAAACTGCGCTTTTGTGGGCGTGGAGCTCTTTTCGATGGATGACAAACAGATTTCTCCTCCGCTAAAGATCGGCTATTGTCAGGATCTCATCCGAGATCAAAACAAGATCCTAAATTCTATGCAGCTGAACTCGCTTTATTTTTATGCAGGCAACTATCTGAGCGGACTCAAAGAGCAATTTCGCGAGTCGATAAATAGCTACAAGTCTTCAAACTACTATCTTCACAAATGCTGGGAAAGGCTAATCGGGATCTCTACATATCTGAGATCCCATCACCGTCCCGCCGACTACAAACACGCTATGCTGCTTTTGGAACAGAAGTTTTTGGATCTTTCAAATCAGACCAGCCTCAGGACCAGCAGCTACGTCGAGAATCTTCAATCAAACTTCGAGAAGATTGATCAGCTCTACCGTGAAGTCGGAGAGCTCTCTCTGACGGATTCTCTAACGGGACAAAGAAACCGTCGATACATGGATTACAATCTGCCTCAGCTGATCGCCCTGGCTTCTAGGCAAAACGTGCCGGTAAGCTTTATTATGATCGATGTAGATAATTTTAAGCACATCAATGATCATTATGGGCATGCTGTGGGGGACACCGTCTTAACTGACCTGGCTGCTGTTCTAAGCGCGGAATTTCGTCAAAGCGATGTCATCATTCGCTATGGAGGCGATGAATTTTTTGCTGTGCTCTTTAATAGCGGCAGGGAGCACAGCACCGAGATCCTCGAAAAGCTGAGGCAAAAGATCGAGCAAAAGCCATTTTGCCACAATGATCTAGAACTGAAGATCACCATTAGCATAGGCTTATACATCGAAAGCTTTGCCGGCAAAGCCGCAGTAGAACCGATGGATGATTACATCAAGCGAGCTGATATCGCATTGTATCAGGCTAAAGAAGCTGGCAGGAATCGCATCATGATCTATCATGCAAGTGAATTTCCTGCTTGACATATATTAGATATCCGAAATTCTTATGTCTCAAAGGAGATTGCCATGGCAAAAGTAGTAGTAAAGAACCTAAATAAGTATTATGACAACGGCTTTCATGCAGTCAAGGACGTGAATTTTGTCGCTGAAGACAAGGAATTTGTGGTCTTGGTAGGTCCCTCCGGATGTGGAAAGACCACCGTTTTGCGCCTCATTGCCGGCTTAGAAGAGATCTCCGGCGGAGAGATCTACATCGGTGATAATCTGGTGAACAACAAACAGCCCAAAGATCGCGATATAGCCATGGTCTTTCAAAACTACGCCCTCTATCCCCACATGACGGTCTATGATAACATGGCCTTTGCCCTCAAGCTGCGTGGGGAAGATAAGGCTCAGATCAAGAAGAAAGTAGATGATGCCGCCGCTCTTTTGGGAATCGAAAGCATGATGACTCGCAAGCCCGGTCAGCTCTCAGGCGGGCAAAGACAGCGTGTGGCTCTCGGTCGTGCCATTGTCCGCAATCCCAAGGTCTTTCTCTTTGACGAACCTCTTTCAAATCTTGACGCAAAACTGCGTGTGGCGATGAGAGCGGAGATTGTAAAGCTACACCAAACACTTGAGAATACGATGATTTACGTGACGCATGATCAGGTGGAAGCCATGACCATGGCAGATCGCATCGTGGTCATGAAAGACGGGATAATCCATCAGATCGATAGCCCACTGGATATCTACAACAATCCCGCAAATGTCTTTGTAGCCGGCTTTATCGGCAGCCCCGCCATCAATATGGTGACAGGCAAGATTACTCGCAAGGATTCACATCTGCATTTTGACAGCTCAGATTATCTCCTGCAACTCACTCCTGAGCAGCAAGATAGGCTGGGCAGCTACGAGGGTAAGCAGATCATCATGGGCATTCGCCCGGAAGACATCTATGATGCCAGACACGACAGCATGGCAGATTTCCCCCAAGGCTTCACTCCGGTTTGCGATCTAGTAGAGCCTCTTGGCAGCGAGTTTCACGTGGTGCTTAAGACCAAAAACTATGAGTTTGTTGCCCGTTTCGATCCCAAGGAACTTCCCAAAATTGGCACAGAACTCCCGGTCACCGTAGACATGGAGAAAGCTCATTTCTTTGATCCCGATAGCGAAGAAAGCTTGAGATAGACCGAGAAAGATTTATGACACGGGTGTTGATAATGCTGGCGCTGTTATTGGCACCCGTTATTGTATCAGGGCAATACAATTCTGCCACATCCAATGCTCTGAGTGGAATGAGCATGCTTTCTGATTCCGTGGCGGACTATGCATACAGCCCCATCTTGGGCGAGACGGGCATCAGCAGCAGCTATCACCGTCCTTTCAATACTCCAGGGATCGATATCTTGGGGCTGCACAGCGCCATCTCCAAAGGAGACCTGATCATTGCCATGGGCACCGGTTATCTGCATCATGAAGATTACTGTCAGCAAAATCCCTATCTGAATCTGAACTATGGCTTTGCCGCATTTCGCTTTGGTGTGAGCGGACATTTAGCCTATGATTCTATCAAAGATGAGGATGGCGAATATCACTTTAGTTACGATCTCGGTGTGGCATATTCTCTCAACGACTACCGCGCAGAGATCCTGCTGCTGCAAAAAGGACAGGATGATGAAAGGCTGACCCTCAGCTTGGGGGCAAAGCCGGAACCAAGGGTGAGCTTTGCCGCCGGCTATCAGATCCCTAAAACGGGAAAAAACGTCATCTCTATGGGGGTTCGGGCAGATCTCAGTGAACACCTCGGTATACTCAGCTCTTGGCAGAGCCTGCAAAATCGCTTTGGCCTTGGAATAGCTGTAAATCTCGCTCAGTGGACTATCAACTACGGTATCCGCAGCCATCCGGATCTGGACTATAGTCATGCCATCTCTTTGGACTACTCTTGGTAAGTGGTCGCTCTTAGGCATTGCGTGCATCTATGTCAGCTATCTGTCTGCAGAGTCACCACAGGCGGAGTTTGATGGCATTCTTGAGCTCAGCTACGAGGAACTTGCCGATGAGGAAATATCCGATCTATATCAGAGCTGGCAGAGCCGGGACGCTGCCATCAAGGCAGGCTACTACCATCGGGATGAGCCATACAGCAATCTCAATCTACAGCTGAAAACGCCCGAGATTACCCTGCGTGGCGCATATCAAACTGCAGATCAGGAGATCTCGAGTCTTCAGCTTGTGCTGTTTGAACGCCTCACGCTTGGAGACTTTCGAGTCGCTCTGGGCGAAGGGCTCATCTTCTCCCGAGCCGGCAAGCAGGGGATTCTGGACAGCCCGGCTCACCCCAAAAGCTACTCACCCAAAGGCGTCGCCCTATCAGTGGCTTTGGAAGATTGGCAAGCTCTGGGCGTGTATTCCCGAAACAAGCGAGCTGTGCGGCTGAATGCTGACAAGATCTCTTCTCTGCCAAAGACCAAACAGGACTGCTTGACAAGCAGCATGGAGAGCATCTCTAGTGTAGCTCTTTGGCGAAACTGGGGCTTTGGACACACAGGGGCGATCTACTATCACCAGCGCTATGACAAGGGCTTTTACTCCGCGGATCAGGATTCTCTCATGCAAGCTGTGGGCGTCTTTGCACGGGCAGATTTGGGCATGCATAGCCTGAGTATGGAAAGCGTCTGGCAAGCAACGGATCCCAGCATCAGGCTAGAGTGGATGATGCGATCGGGGAGGTTTGGGCAAAAGTGGCGCTTCACGAGTTTGGGCAACTATCAAAGACCTGCCTATGCCTCAAAAGCAGCGCTTTTAACCACACAAGATCACCGAGATGAGATCATGGCTGAGCTATCATATCGCTTCATCCCCGGCTTGGAGATGAAGCTGGCGTCTGTCCAAAACAAAAGACTTGGAGCTCTCAACGATGCTTCGGGATTGTCGCACAATAATATCAATATCAGAGCATGGGATGCTGACAGCAAATTCTCGCTGAGTCTCAAAATCATTGACCGCGAGATACTTACTGCTGTAGATAGCAGCTATGTGAAGAGCGTTCCGTTGCACTATCGGGTCATTGTAAGCGGAGCACACAATATTTCAGAAAACTGGTGGCTGGATCTAGCAGCGAGATATCACTATCAGGAAAAGCAGGCGTCTTTGTCCTCAGGCTCCTTTTTTAGGCAGGGCATCGGCTATCAGATTCCCCGATTTGAAGCTTGGATGGGCTTTAGTATCCATAGCAGCACAAACTACCGTATGATAATTTTGGACGACTCGGATCTGGGCTATGAAGCATTAGGGAAAAATTCACTGCGCTTGGAGATGAAGTCATCGCTCAAAAGAAAGAATGGGTGCATGACGCTGCGAGGTAGGCAGGATCTCAAAGGATCCCAAAGCACGACGTTCGATCTGAACCTCTCTTATACGCTCTAGATATTCAAACTGAAATTGAAGAGCAAATCAGTTAGCCTGCAGTAAATGCTATGGATTCCGGGTCAAGCCCGGAATGACAGATCTTGGGTAGCTTGTCAGGAGATGATGAC
>CALGPA010000110.1 GCA_937960795.1 uncultured bacterium
CCCAAAGCAGATGCGGCACGCTTTGTTTATATGAAGCGATCACCTGATAATGCTTCCATCTGCGAGCAAAGCTTGGCTATCTCCGGCAACCTCAGCGATGAATCCTTACTCAAACAATCACAGGCGGGATATGTGAGATACCCCATACTTCTGCCCATGAATGAGAATCTCTTTAATGCATGGATCTCCCTTGACTACCATGCCCAAAGCGCAAGGGTCAGATATCAGATCATCACCACTGATGGACAGCCGGTTTTTCCTCAAGCCGGATCTATCCCGGTGAGCAATTCCTTGGTGAGTGATGCCATTGATCTTGCAGGTGTCAGCTTGCCGGACGGTTCTGTATGCATAGCATGGATGGAACTGAGTCCCGTCAAGCGGCTTCGAGCCCAGCTTTTTGATGATATGGGAAGTCCTCAGTGGTTGCCGGAAGGCATCGAAATCGCCGTTGGGAACACCTTTATCGAGAGTGGAGCCAAGTTTGCTCTCGGACTGCAGGCGGGGATGCCGGCACTTGCTTGGGGAGATGGCACTGCCAATCTTCGGATCCAAGTAATCAGTGAAAATGGCGAGTTAGTCTTTGGAGCCGGAGGAGCGGTGCTGCTCTCACCTGGTGATATGCCCGTAAACGAAGTAGACAGGTTTCGGGCTCATGCTGTTGAGGATGGCAAGGTCATCTATTCGGCACAAAGGTTTTTTGGCGATTTTGTGGGGAATCACTCGATTTTCATGGGGCTGAAAGAGCTTGATATGCAGCGCAATATCGACGGCTTTGGCACTCCGCTATTCTGGCCTTATCCGGGCACATATCAAGCGCTCCGCTATGAAGAACACATGGCTTGCCCGGATGGGATCCTTGTGAGAGCTGATCAATATGAGATTGAGTTTGATCCACCATTTAGGGGAAGAGATCTCTATGATGACCACCATCAGTATGTTGATGTTTCAGGAGTAGCTCATTGGGGAGATCATGGCATCATGAGCCCCACGATCAGATATCTGGCTGCAGATACCGAGGGCTTTTTCTATAGCAGAGATCACTACAATCTGACGCATCATCTGGGGAAAAGAGACTATGCTTTTGAAGAGATCTTCGAGCAAGAATTCTCAAACAAGACTGCCATCGCTGCCGCGCAAGTCTCAGAAACTGAGTATATTGCCATAGACTACAGCCTTCGACATTTCGTTTTTACGCCTTCGGGAGATCCTGCTTGGCCGGAGGATAGCTGGATATATGAGCCCCAGTCCAAAGATCAGCAGATCATGTCCCTTGCAGAAAGCGCTTTCGTGACTTGGACAAACCAGAACTATACCGGACTCTATCTTCAAAAGCTCAATGCCTCTCTCGTTGGCGTGGCAGACGAGCTCTTGGTGCCGGCAGCCATCAGGCTGGACGCAGTCTACCCAAATCCCTTCAAAGAAGCACTCACTCTTCAGATAGAGAGCAAGTACGATGCCGTCGGAAAGCTGGAGATCTTCAATATCCGCGGTCAATTGGTCGCCAGACAGGATGATCTCAGATTGGCAAAGGGCACAAGTCATTTTGCTTGGAACGGCAAGGATGAGAGAGGACGAGATGCCGCAAGCGGAGTATACATCCTGAGGCTTATGGTGGATGGGCAGAATCCGATCACTCAAAGGACGCTCAAACTAAAGTAGTTAAGCCTTTCACACTCAGATTTGCTTGACAAATCACTACCTGCAAAAGCCCATGATCTTTATGGAAATTAAAGATCGCTATCTCACGCTTGATGCGGCGCAGCCTTTGGTCTGCACGGACAAGATCATGGATGAGATGATACTCTACAGGATCCCCGACTCAAGGATGGATGCCCTGCTTCAGGATTTTGCGCGGATCACCGGCAAGAAAGCGGATCCGGAGTCCTCGCTGCTTAGCTTTTCAGGGGGACAGAAGGTGATTCTGATGGTGCTCTTGTCGCTTTATAGCCCCGCTAAAGCATTGTGCTTTCGGGATCTCTTCTACAGCCTTGATCAGGACAAGCAGCCCAAGATCCAAGCACTGCTTTCGGCAAGCGACAAAGAGATCATCTTTGAGGATATCCCATGATCCGGATCTCAGCCGGCAAACGAGAGCTCTGGCAAGGCTTTTCTGTGAAGATCCCCCAGCCTATGCATTTTGCCGAAAACTGCATATATCAGCTTCAAGGTCCCAATGGCAGCGGCAAGAGCAGTTTCATCCATCGCATTCTCATCCCCGCCATACAATCGCGGCAGGATCTATACATCATCTGCCTTCAGCAGCAAGTTCATCTTCAGCTCATTGCGCTCAAAGCCCAAGCTGTCATCTTCAAGCCCGGCTTCAGCATACATAGCGAAAGCGATCTCTGGCGCTATCTCTGGGAGGATCTTTCCCGGATGCCGGATAATCTCCCCGTTTGCGTGATTGCCGATGAGGCTCATTCGATCGTGATTCCGCCGGATCTCTCCCGCCCGCTTTGCGTGATCTACAGCTCACACCGCTACCAACTGGATGGATCCATAAAGGTTCACTTCGAGCCTATGGATGCCTCCGAGAGTGAGATCCGTGTATAGACTCATCTTAGCAAGCCTCGTTTTCTGCACATACTGCGCTCTGGTGGGGATAGTGTATCTGGAAGATATCAATCTGCAGCTCATCGCTTTAGGAGCGGTCTTTGCGATATCTCTACTTAAACCCGGCTGGCGAATAGCTCTTCAAAACCTCAAGATGCTCAGCCCCTTTGTCGCCATGCTGATCGTGGTCTATGCGCTTTTTATCCTCATGGGGATCAGCCCACAAGGCACAATGGCCTATGATTATTGGCTTTCTTATGGTGTGCCAAGGATCCTACTTTTGGTCAGCTCTGTGCTATTCTTTCGGATCTGTTTTTCTATAGTTAGCCTCGACGACCTCATCCGCTCGCATATCAGCATTCGCTATCTCAAATACCTGATATTGGGTAAGATCCTCTATGATGCAGCATTTCACTCTTTTGACAAGATCAGATTTTGGCAAAACATAAGTCCCTCAATGAAGAAAGCTCCAAAGGGTTTTAAAGAAAGATTTAAGAGAAGCCTGGCTGCCACACTGGCGCTGGTCCTATATACACTAAGCGAGGCAGAACAAAAGGGACAAAAGATCGACGATCTGATCCTGCACTGCCACAAGGAGAGATCATGAAATGGTATCTAACGGTCGGTTTCACCATCTTGGTGATGGTCACCACACTTTTGATTCGCATACCCATCCCCGGGGGCGGGTACTTCAATTTTGGCGATGTCGTGATCGTCTTTTGCGGACTCTATGCCGGACGCAAGAGCGGGCTCATCGCTGGCGGTATCGGCTCAGCTTTGGCTGATCTGATCGGTTTCCCGCTCTTTGCGCCGATCACTCTTTTAGCAAAGGGCGGGCTTGGATTTTTCGCCGGAATGGGTAAAAACTACAGCGGAATAATGCGCAATCTTATGCCTATTTTGGGTGCATTTCTAATGGTGTTCATCTACTTTGTGGGAACATGGATCATGCCGCCATTTGGCAAAGCCGCAGCCGTGGCGGACTTGGTGCCAAACCTGGTGCAAGCCGCTCTGGGCTTCATCGGCGGAAGACTACTATTTGCGGCCTATGCAAAGATAGAGACTGCGCAAAGCTAGGGGTGGTTTGTAGCCGCCATCAAGGTGGGGGCGGCTTTTAGCCGCCCAATGCTGTTATTTCTATAGATTCCGGATAAGCCTCACTCCGTTCGACTTTCCGGAATGACTATTGTGGGGCTGGCGGGCAGTTTGGATATAAAGCGACACGATTATTCGGAATCCTCAATTCGATTTGCCACGAAGTGACCGCCGACTACGACACCCTAATTCTACATCGTAAATCGTACATTGTACATTCGATTTACGTAACGACCCCTTAATTATCAATTTTCAATGCGATTTTCGGCGAAGCCGTAAATCGCGTAAGTCCTTATTTTCTCACCGCTTGCACGCTCGACCGGTGAGCGACCGGTGAGGGAGGCATGAGGATCTCATATTTTGCAAGCATTTAGCTCATCAATATTCCGGCAAAACAGAGCAAATTATCGAAGAGTATCAGTTTTTCCGTTTGGCTCGGATGAGCACGATTCCTCCGGCGAAAGCGGGGATGAGATCGTGGAAAAAGAAGACGCTCAGAGTGGCAGCCACTGCCGCGCTGGGGCTAAAACCATAGTTCTCCAAAAAATGAATGGCAAATCCTTCACGCAGCCCCAGACCGGAGATGGTAACCGGGATGGAATTTGCCAGATTGGTCAGTGATATGCCCAGCCAGGTATCCAGCGCGGAGATGACGCCCAGATAGTTTAGCACGATGTAGTATTGCAGATACATGATTAAGGTGTTGGCGATCTGCAGGAGCATCATGCGCGGAGCCTGGCGGCTGTATCCCGGCAGGTGAGCCCGCGCTTTACCAAAGCTCATCAGGATCGCTGCCCAAAGTGGCAAGAAGGCGGTGACAATGACCAATGTCAACCTCAAAAGGATATTCATCTCCGGAAAGACAAAATAGGCGGCGATGGCAGCAAAAGTCCAAGTAGCCCAGCTCATAAACAGTCGCTCGGCAGTAGTGGCAATTAGGGATGCCAAGATGCTGGTGTTTTTGAGATAAAAGACCTTGGCAAAGGTGGCATGTCCACCGGGAATCACAAATCTCAGCGGAAGCGCGACGAGATATGAGCTAATGATCTGTTTGGCATCATTTTTGAAGCCTGGATTCATGTTTAGGGCAGTGCGCCAGTTTAGGCATTGGATGCTGTGTCTGAGGACAGAGAGCAGGAAGATGGCGAGTGCACACAGAAAGGGCAAATGCGATGCTTGGTAAAAGGCTGCTCTGAGATCCACCTTTGAAAAGACATAGACTAGGATGGATATGGTGATGACCAGCTTGAGGATGTATCCCAAGCGTTTTTGAGCCGGGCTTTTTTCTGAGCGGATTAGTTTCTGAAGTCTTTCAAACAAGATTCAAATACCTCTTGGATAAGCTCTTGCGGGGCGGGTTTGATGAAGCTCTCTGCCATCAAGGAATCTGTGAGCTTGCGAGAATCAAGGATCTCATCATAAGCGATTTGGTAGATTTCCTCGCGACTCATCGGACAAGCCGCCAGGCCTTCTTTGATGGCTTGGATGCCCACATCTGCCGCGACATGGGCAAAGACTTCCATCTCATCCATGCGGGGAATAATGTTTTGGCGGTCGATTCCACGATTTTGGGCAAATCTTGCTAAGGAATGGGCAGCGGCGATCGCCATGCCATCGCTGATCTTACGGGCTCTCACCAAGAGCACTCCTTTGAGGATTCCGGGGAAGCCCACGGAGTTGTTTACCTGATTTGGAAAGTCGCCACGTCCGGTCGCTACGATTCCGGCTCCCGCTTTGAGGGCTTGATGAGGGTAGATCTCTGGGATGGGATTTGCGCAGGCAAAGACGATGCTGTCTGCAGCCATGAGGCTGATCCACTCTGCTTTGATGGTATCCGGACCAGGGGTGGAGAGAGCGATGAGGATATCCGCGCCTTTCATGGCATCCGGCATGGAGTCGATCTTGTTGGGATTTGTCTTTTGAGCCAGAGCCCACTGCTTGTATTTTCCGGGATTTTCTTTGATGTCTTGTCTGTCTATGTGCAAGCCGCCCTTGCTGTCGAAGATGATCATATTCCGGGGATCAAGACCTTCTTTTAGAAGGAAATCGGCAATGGTGCTATTTGAAGCGCCACATCCATAGAGCACGGCTTTGCAGCGATGAATCTCGCGATCTGTGAGCTTGAGCGCATTGATCACTCCTGCCAAGGTAACGCAGGCGGTGCCTTGCGCATCGTCGTGCCAGACGGGGATCTTGCAGGATTCCCGCAGTTCGTCCAATACTCTGTAGCAATTTGGTTGGGAAATATCTTCCAGATTCACCGCGCCCACGCTGGGCTCCAGCATTTTCACAAAATCTATCAGCTTTTGAGCGTCTGGCTTGCCGCTTTCGTCACGGTTGTCCACACAAAGTGCCATAGCATCGCAAGCGCCCAGATATTTCATGAGCATAGCTTTGCCTTCCATCACTCCGAGTCCTCCCGATGGGCTGCAATCTCCATCTCCGAGAACCCTGCTGCTGTCTGAGACCACTGCCACCAGGTTGCCCCGGTTGGATAGCCGGAAAGAGGAATCGTGATCGTCCCGAATGGTGGTGGAGACCTTGCTCACACCGGGTGTGTACCAGACATTGAACCAATTGAATCCAAAGATTCCGGCTTTGGGAACGCTCTGCATCTTGCCTGAGTAAAAGTTGTGCATTTTGAGTGACAATTCTTTCAAAAACGCGGTCTGGGCAGCAGCGACCTGTTCTTCCGGGACTTGGTCGCGGAAGATTTCTGCCAAGTTTGAGAGATCCGGCTTCAGTTCTTTCATGGAATTTCCTTAAGATAAGTATTTATAGAGATCATTTCTGGATGGCGTAGATATTTGTCAAGCCTCAAGATCCCCAAAAAAAGAGCCTTTCCCGAGATGGGAGAGGCTCCAATGCTTTGCGCTATTGCTTGGGGATCAACCAAGCTGTTTGATCACGTCTTTTCCGGGGAAATGCGCTGCTTCTCCGAGCTCTTCTTCGATGCGCAGAAGCTGGTTGTATTTGTCCACGCGTTCGCTTCTGGAGATGCTTCCGGTCTTGATCTGACCGGTATTCATGGCCACCGCGAGATCAGCGATGAAGGTGTCTCCGGTCTCACCGCTACGATGGGAGACCACGGTAGTCCAGCCTGCCTTGTGGGCAGTATTGATGGCATCGATGGTCTCGGTGACGCTGCCGATCTGATTGAGCTTGATCAAGACGGAATTTGCTACTTTCTTCTCAATCCCGCGCTTGATCAGCTTGGGATTGGTGACCAAGAGGTCGTCTCCGACGAGCTGGATCTTGTCGCCTAGGCGCTGATTCATCTTGATCCAGCCATCCCAATCGTTTTCGGCAAGGCCGTCTTCGATGGAGCAGATCGGATATTTTGCCACCATGCCTTCGTAATAGTCGATCAATTCTACGCTGGAAAGCTGTTTGCCGTCGATGGCGTATTTGCCGTCTTTTTGGATAAATGAGGATGCTGCTGCATCGATGGCGATATAGATGTCTTCACCGGCTTTGTAACCGGCTTTGGAGATGGCTTCGACGATCACGATAAAGGCTTCCTCGTTGGAGGCGAGATTGGGGGCAAAGCCGCCTTCATCTCCCACGGATGTGGCGAGTCCGCGTCCTTTGAGGATGGATTTGAGAGCATGAAACACCTCAGCATTCATGCGCAGAGCTTCGCGGAAACTCTTTGCGCCCAGAGGCATGATCATAAACTCTTGGATATCAACGTTGTTGTCGGCATGTTCGCCGCCATTGATGATGTTGCTCATGGGCACCGGTAGGGTGTAGGCATTGACTCCGCCGAGATAGCGGTAGAGGGGGATGTCCAATTCTATGGCAGAAGCACGGGCAGCAGCCATAGAGACTGCCAAGATGGCGTTTGCACCAAGCTTGGCTTTGTTTTCGGTGGCGTCCAGCTCCAGCATCATTTTGTCCAGATTTGCCTGCATGATGGAATCCATGCCCATGAGTTCCGGGGCGATGATCTCATCGATGTTTTCCACAGCTTTGAGCACACCTTTGCCGAGGTATCGACTGGTGTCTTTATCACGCAATTCGATAGCTTCGCGTTCGCCGGTGGAAGCTCCACTGGGAACTCCCGCGCGGGCGCGGACGCCGCTTTCCAGATGCACATCTGCTTCCACGGTGGGGTTTCCTCGTGAGTCTAAAATCTCACGTCCTTTTATATATATTATCTCGGACATTATTTCCTCCTGTCTCGATTATTATATTTCTTTTGGGTAGAAAATCCCTTTCGGGCATTCTGCCTCTTTGTAAAAGATAAGCGCTTATATGGGAATGTCAAATTCTCGCAGCATCTCAAAAGACAATTCCGCGGCAGTTCGGACACAGCGTGTGCAGCGTTCTGCGAGGATCCCTGCTTCTTTTGCCGCTTGTTTTTGAGAGCTGTCCGTGGGATCAATCTGCAGGATATCGCGGCAATCGATCTCGCCGATGCGCTCTTCCCACCGCAAAATCAGATCTTGGCAGATCTCGCTGAATTCTGCTTTGCGCTCGGGAGAGTATTTCTGAAAACCCAGTGCCATGCCAATCACCATGATGGCTCCGGTCAAGGCACCGCAGGTCGAGCCCATGTGCATTCCTCCGCCAAAGCCTGAGGCTATCTTCAGGGCATGAGTCTGCTCTAGGCCAAGACTCGGTGCAAAAGCGGCAAACACAGCCTGCGCGCAATTGAAGCCTTGATCAAAGATCTTTTGCGCTTGATCCGGAAAGCTCGTCTTGCTCATGATCTATTTTGTAATCACGATTCTGCGCTGGAGCAACCGGCGATGATCATCTTCCACGCGCAACAGATATATCCCGCTGCTCACGGCGCTACCGCGTTCATCGCGTCCATCCCAGGTGGCATATTCATGATCAAGATCCATTGACAGCACTTTCTGTCCGCGAATGTTGTAGATGCTCATCCGGGCGTTTCTGAGATCTTTGCTTTGGATGCGGAGTCCGCCGTCTTTACTGAAACTCACCGGATTGGGATAGATCTCAAGGGAGGGCTGCAGAATGAGATCATCATTTGAAGAGCTGAGTGCGACCATCACGGTATTGCTGGGGTCGGATTCCTGATCATCGGTCACGGCGACTATCCAGAAGTAGTAGATGCCTTCGCCGGTCACGCCCCAAAGGTTCCAGGAATTGTGGAAGCTGGGGATCTGGGTGTAGATCT
>CALGPA010000111.1 GCA_937960795.1 uncultured bacterium
TTAACGCTGCCGCAGAACAGGATACCATCCTAATCCATCCGGGAACCTACTTTGAAAATATCGAGATCAGCAACCGGCACCTTACCATTGGCAGCCTGGAGCTTACTACAGCAGATAGCACTTATATCGCTCAGACGATGATAAATGGAAATCACAGTGGGAGTTGCATCTATATTACACAGGATGCAATGGTTAGGATTCAGGGCTTGTATCTCACCAATGGCAGTGGCACACCCCCATACACACAATATGCAGTGGACGTATATCTATACGGAGGCGCAATCTTCGCAAGAGACAGCACTGTATCTGTGATAAACTGCAGAATTATTGGGAATTACGCTACTGGAGGCGCGGGAATGGCATTGCTTGAAAGTTCCGCTTATATGGCAGGAACGGTCATTAGTGAAAACTGGGGTACTTTCTCCGGAGCTTTTAGTTACGCCGGCGGTCTTGAGAATACACCCGGATCTATGAGTAACTTTTTGATCTTTGACCAAGATAATAAATGCAGCATATACAAGAACCATGCAATCACAGGAAATGACATTGTGATAAGATCCCGCCACATTACTGAGATTGACATATACTTGGATAAAGTGACTGTTAATGATACAAATCCATACTTTATTGAATGTATCCGCACGATTTCTGTTATTTCTGGGGATACTCTCAGCTATAGTTTGCATTACAATGAAACGGTCTTGGAACAGCAGCAGGCTGATCTTTATGTAAGCCCCAATGGGGATGACGCAAATAGTGGGTTGTCACCATCGGAACCGCTAAAGACCATCGCTCTTGCTATTCAGAGAATAGGAGCAGATGCTCAAAATCCACGTACGATCCATCTAGCCAATGGCATCTATGGTGCGGATCAGCATTTCCCGCTCAATCTACGCAGCTATGTGAGCATCGTGGGCGAAAGCGAGACTGGCGTAATCTTTGAAGGTGGGGCGCCGACATCCTTTTTTGAGGGCTTAGATAGCGAAAAGGAAGTAACTATTAGAAACATCTCATTCCAAGGCGCTCTATATCAGGGTTTTGTAAAAAACTACCTTATTACTTGCACCTCAGTTTATGATTACCATGGTACCGACAAATTCACTCTTAACTTAGAGAATCTCAGCTTTCTAAACATCTATCCTCTACATTACGATGATTTGATTGGTTTGGTTCGATTAGTACATCCGGAGCGGGCAACTCTGCGCAATATTACGGTTGACAACTGCATGGTGCATCCTGCTTTCAACTTTTTTGGAGGAGGAGTCTATGCTGAAAATGTCAGCATTCACAATGTGCATGGATCACCCTATGGCATGATCGGAGGCACAGCTCTGTCGATCTTTGCAAACAATCCGCATCAGACTGGAGGTGATAATGTGTTTCATAATATGCGAATTACGGGCTGCCGCGCCAGATCAGCTGAGAACAGTCCAAGCAATATTGTGTCAATCCAACATTCCTTTATGCCCACGGACTTCAGGAACTACTTCATAAATTGCACCATAACGGACAATCACTGGGATACCGGCATGGGCGCAGCTGTGGATATCGGGGAGGATGCCAAGCTTAGCTTTATCAATAGCATCATCAGCAATGAGACGGGCCTGAACTTCCTCCTGAGATCAAATAACCATCTCCCCTCAAATCTGCAGTTTTTAAATAGCCTGGTGGGCCCTTCAGACAACCTTGAAGATACAATTTACAATATGATTCCCGA
>CALGPA010000112.1 GCA_937960795.1 uncultured bacterium
TTTTCCATTAATAATGGCATGTTTTGCGATAATCAAGCTCGGTAGGGCGGGGAAAATTGTGGATAATCTATAGATCAGAAAGAGTAGTTGGTGAGTTTTTGCTACAGCAAACTTGACAAAAATGGGCGCTCAAATACTATGCCAAGTCAAATGAAGATATTGGAGTAGCAATGGAAACTATGTTTTCCGCCGTCATGAATTTTCAGCTGAGCCAGGTGATTATGATCATCGTGGGTTTGGTGTTGATCTGGCTGGCAATCGCAAAGAAGTATGAGCCGGCACTTCTCTTGCCCATCGGGTTTGGAACGATTCTGACGAATATCCCGCTTTCTGCCGCGATCGGCGAAGAGGGGCCTTTGACTGTGCTTTTCCGTTTTGGAATAGACACCGAGCTCTTTCCGCTCTTGATTTTTATCGCCATCGGAGCGATGATAGATTTCACGCCTCTTCTGAAGAATCCGTTCATGCTTTTGTTTGGGGCTGCAGCCCAGTTTGGGATCTTTGTGACCATCATCTTGGCGGCTACATTTGGTTTTGACATCAAAGAAGCTGCCTCCATCGGCATCATTGGCGCGGCTGATGGTCCCACCTCGATCTATGTCGCAAATCGCTTTGCTCCCAATCTTTTGGGACCGATCTCCGTGGCTGCCTATTCCTATATGGCATTGGTGCCAATTATTCAGCCTCCTGTGATCCGGGCTTTGACTACCAAGAAAGAGCGCTTGATCCGCATGGACTACCATTCCGGCGATGTCTCACGCACTCTGAAGATTCTTTTCCCGATAGCGATCACCATCGTAGCAGGAATCTTTGTGCCGGCATCTTTGGCTTTGATCGGCTTTTTGATGTTTGGCAATCTCCTGCGTGAATGTGGTGTCTTGGATAGTCTTTCGAAGTCTGCTCAGAATGAGCTTGGCAATTTGGTGACTATTCTTTTGGGAATCACGATCGCCAGCAAGATGCAGGGCGAGCTCTTTCTCACTAAGAGCACTCTCTTTATTCTGTTTTTGGGGCTGATTGCCTTTATCTTCGACACTGCCGGTGGAGTGCTTTTTGCCAAGCTTCTGAATCTAATTCGCAAAGAAAAAGTGAATCCGATGATCGGGGCATGTGGGATCTCCGCGTTTCCGATGAGCGCGCGGGTGATTCATCAGATGGGACAAAAAGAAGATCCCTTCAATTTCCTTTTGATGCCGGCTGTCAGCGTGAATGTCGGTGGACAGATCAGCTCTGTGATCGCGGGTGGATTGATCCTCTCGCTTCTGGCTTAGGAGGCAAGATGAACAAAGAGCTTATTGATCTCTTGGATAGAGCAAAAGAAAGCAGTAAAAAAGCCTATTCGCCATATTCGGGATTCAAAGTAGGCAGTGCCGTGCTTTGTAAAGATGGCACGATCTACACCGGATGTAACATCGAAAATGCATCCTATTCACTCACACTTTGTGCCGAACGAACAGCCATTTTTAAGGCTATCAGCGAGGGGAAAAGTGACTTTGCGGCGATTGCGATCTATGTGGACAGCGATCGGGCATTCCCGCCTTGCGGTGCCTGCAGACAAGTGATCAGCGAGTTTGCGCCCAAGATCCCGGTGATCTACGCAAATCAGATAGAGACCATCGAGTCTAATATGGAAGAACTACTGCCCGGAGCCTTTCATCTGTGATGGATCCCCTTTTGCAGATGTGCGTCATCTGCCCACGAGAATGTGGAATAGATCGCTATAAAGAGAAAGGATTTTGCCGAGCGGGAGCAGAGCTCGAGATCAATCTGGCGCAGCTGCATTTTGGGGAAGAGCCGCCCATCTCAGGCAGCAAGGGGAGTGGCACTATCTTCTTTTGTCACTGCAATCTACGCTGTGTCTACTGTCAAAATCATCAGATCAGCCTGAAGGGCAATGGCAAAGCTGTCTCCGAGGCGGAAGCAATTCAGATCATGCTCTCTCTCCAAGAGCAAGGGGCTCACAATGTTAATCTCGTGACACCCTCACACTACGCGCCGCAATTGGTCAAGATCATCTCTGAGGCAAAGCGGCAAGGGCTGAAGATCCCTGTGCTTTACAATAGCAGTGCCTACGACAAGGTCGAGATGCTTAGATGTTTGGAGGATGTGGTGGATATCTATCTGCCGGATTATAAGTATCATCACGCCATCTATGCTAAGAAGTATTCTTATGCACCGGATTATCCCCAGGTGGCACAAAATGCCATCGCTGAGATGATCAGGCAGAAGGGATTTTTGCGTCTGGATGCCGATGGAATCGCCACACAGGGAGTGCTGGTCAGGCATCTTGTGTTGCCACATATGCTCAGCGGCAGTCGGGCAGCTTTGCAGATGCTGGCGCAAAAATTTGGCACCCGGATTCCAATCAGCCTGATGGGGCAGTATTATCCGACGGCGGAGGCGCTGCAATATCCTGAGCTCAATCGAGGCATCACAGAGGAAGAATATCAAAAAGCACTTGACGTGATTTATGATCTGGGTTTTGAGTGCGTCTTTAGTCAAGAACTGTCCAGCGATGATAGTTGGACACCGGATTTTCTTTGAAAAGCGGCTATGAATAGCTAAGGAAACTAAGCTTATGAAATATATCGTCCTTACTATGCTCTTGATAATGCATGTGTTAGCGATCTTTGCGCTGAACATAGAGATCAGGGATGAAGAGATGCGTTTTGGCATCCCGGAGATAGAAATGGATGGCATATCCTATGTAAGCATCCAAGATCTGGGGCCTATCCTCAAATGCATCCATAAACAGGATCGAGGGGATCAGAGGCTGTATCTGCACATCTATGGAGAGAGCTTTATCTTCCTGGAAGATAGCCCATATTACAGCTACAAGATCGATTCGTACAATATGCACTATAGACTCAAACGGGTCGGGAGTGAGTATTATCTGCCGAGAGTCTTTTTGAGTGAACACCTGCCCATGCACTTTGCCCAAGACGTGAGCTATGAAAGCGGCACCTTGTCCGTCAAGGAGCCGGTGGATCATAGCGTTCGTGTGATCGTGATAGATCCCGGGCATGGAGGCAGGGATCCCGGAGCTATCGGGAAAGTGCTCAAGGCTAAGGAAAAGGACATCAATCTGGCAGTATCCCTGAAGCTAAAAGCGCTTTTGGAACGCGAGCTTGGGGTCAAAGTCCTGATGACGCGGGAAGATGATAGATTTGTCTCGCTCAATGACCGCACGCGCTTTGCCAATGAAAATCATGCAGACCTCTTTATCAGTATCCACGCAAATGCTTCCAAATCCACCTCATCCAAAGGGGCGGAGACCTATTATCTCTCCACTGCCATGACCTCGGATGCCCGAGCGGTCGAAGCTTTGGAAAACCAAGTGGTGGAGCTCTATGAGGGTGGGGCGTCTGCGCGCAGCATCTATGATGATCTGGATTTTATACTTAGCGATCTGAGCCAGACAGAGCATCTGCAGAGCAGCAATGAATTGGCAAGCAGCGTTCAGCAAAATATCATTGCCGGTGCCAGAGCTTATGATCGAGGGGTCAAGCAGGCAAATTTCTATGTCCTGCGTGGAGCTTTTATGCCGTCCATCCTCGTGGAATTGGGCTTTATCTCAAATCCGGAAGAAGAACGACTCTTGGTCAAAGAAGAATATCAGATGCGCTTGGCAAGGACCATATTTGAGGGGATCAAGCGCTTTAAATACCGCTATGATAGGATCAGGAATACATGAAGAAAAAACGCAGAAAGTCAAATCGGAGAGCGAGCAGCAAAGCCGGATCGATGGATGTCCGGCAAAGACCGGATGATTGTGACGAGACCAAAAACGCCTTTATCCGCAATATCAGTCACGAGATTCGCACTCCGATGAATGCCATCATGGGCTTTGCGCAGATGCTCAAGCAATCCGGACTGAGTTCCCAACAGACCGACTACGTGGACGTAATATTGGATAGCGGAAACAAGCTGCTCTCAATCTTGGAAAACCTTCTGGATCTCTCCAATCTGCAATTGGGCAAAGTGCATCTAAACACGACTCAGTGCCCGCTTGAAGCAGTCTTCAGACGTGTCTGGCAGTCTCATGAGCCGATGATCATCGCCAAGAATCTCGAGGCAAAACTGCTTTTAAATCCGGATCTGCCGATCGTGATGGTAGATTGCGACAAGCTGCAGCGAGTTTTGGGCTTCGTCTTGTCCAATGCCGTGAAGTTTACCGACCAAGGCTTTGTGTCTCTGAAAGTGGAGCATAGCCGGCGTGATGACGAGGGATTTTGGGTGGATATCTATGTAGAGGATAGCGGTTGCGGCATTGAGGAGGAGAGGATTCAGCAGATCTTTGGAGCTTTTGAACAAGCGGACAACAGTCTAACCCGATCATATGCCGGATTAGGACTGGGCTTGGGGCTTTCCAGCCGGCTCGTGGAGCTATTGGGCGGCGAGATATCAGCCAGCTCAATGCCTGGAAAAGGGAGCATGTTTCACGTCCGCATACCGGTGGAGAAAGCCTGATGCCACTGAAGATCAAGTCCATCCAAAAGGGATCTTTGGCGGATGAGCATGGGATCGAGCCCAATGATGCCATCATCTCCCTTAATGGAATAGAGATCCGGGATTTTCTGGATCTTGAGCTCTATGCCTCAGATTTTAGGCTGGATTTTGTCCTGGAAGATAAGTTTCAAAACAGGCGTGATCTGACCATCTATCGAGAATCCGCAAAGCCTTTGGGCATCATTCCGGAAGAGTATCGGCACAAATATTGTCAGAACAACTGCATATTTTGCTTCATCGATCAGATGCCTCCACGAATGCGCAAGACGCTCTATGCAAAGGATGATGACTATCTTTTCTCCTATGTGTTTGGGAACTATATCACGTTGACCAATCTCTCGCAAGATGAGATCGATCGCATAGTGGATCAGCGGATTAGCCCGCTCTATGTTTCGCTGCACAGCAGCAATCCCGAGATGAGGCAAAAGATGATGCGCTCGCGTCAAGCAATTGATGCCATGGCGGTGATCAGGTATCTTGCTGATCGGGATATCAGCTTTCATATCCAGATTGTATTGGTGCCCGGATACAATGATGGGGCAGAGCTTGATCGCAGCCTGACCGATCTGATGGATCAAAGCCTAAACATCCGCTCCATCGGGATTGTGCCGGTCGGGCTGACAGCCTTTCGGGATGGCTTGTGTGCTCTCTTGCCCTTTGACAAAGCCATGGCTACAGCTCTCCTGGATCAGGTCACGGAGATCAGACAACGCTTTGATTCCACCATCATCTATCCTGCAGATGAGTTTTATATCCTAGCAGAACGAGATCTACCCAAAGATGACTTTTACGATGACTATCCACAATTGGAAAATGGCATCGGCATGCTGAGCCTGGCATATCAGAACTTTCGGGCCAAAAAGCGTGCATTGCTCAAAGAGCTTCGCGGGATCGGGGGAGATTTTCTGATCCTTGGCTCAAAGAGCGCGTCGGGACAGCTGCATCTTATCTCAAGAGAACTCAATCGACGTCTGAAAGATCAAAAGGTCTCTGTGCAGGTGCTCGAAAATGCCTTCTTCGGCGAACATATCAGCGTCGCGGGACTCATCACATTCGCCGATATCACATCCCAAGTAAAATCCCCAACACAGATCACTCTTATTATCCCGGATGTGATCTTCAATGATGATGGGCTCACCCTTGATGGGCATTGTATCGACGAGCTCAAGCAGTCCCTGAATCGTCAGATATTGCTTGTAGATCAGCTTTGGGAAGAGTGGATTCTGGTTCAGTGAAGATTTTACTTGAACGTTTTCCCCATTGATTTATCTTGGCGCACAATGACTAGTATCGTTTAAGGAGCTTACAATGCGTACTATACAAGGAAATCTGGTCTCCAAAGGCTACCGCTTTGGTATCGTGGTTAGCAGATTCAATGAAGTAATCAGCGGCAAATTGCTGGAAGGGGCGCTTGATTGCCTTCTTCGCAGTGAAGTGCGAGAAGAAGATATCACGGTGATCTGGGTTCCGGGGGCTTTCGAGATCCCTCTTGCTGCCCAGAGCTGTGCCATGGATCCATCCATTGATGCCGTCATCTGCCTCGGAGCAGTGATCAGAGGCGCGACTCCGCATTTTGAGTATGTCTCAGCTGAAGTAAGCAAAGGGGTCGCACAGACTTCGCTAAACACACAAAAACCCGTGATCTTTGGCGTATTGACGACCGATAGTGTCGACCAAGCCATCGAGCGAGCAGGCAGCAAAGCCGGCAACAAAGGCTTCAGTTCAGCCAGCAGCGCTCTTGAGATGGTCAATCTTCTAAAGGAGCTCAGAAATGGGACTCAGGCGTAAAGCGCGCGAGTTTGCGATCCAATGTATCTACGCATTGGACTTTGCGGAAGTCAAAGCGGAATTCCGTGAGTATAGCCTTCTGAATGAGTATCCAGAGATCCTGCGGCAATTGACCTCCGCAGAACACATCAAGCCAAGCTCAAATCTCTATGCTTTCGCTGATGAACTGATCAAGAACACCATCATAAACATCGAGGATATCGAAGCGGAGATAGATAAACACACCGAGCATTGGTCTCTGGAGTCCATCGCTCATCTGGATAAAAGCATCCTGATCGTGGCGGTGTATGAGCTGATGTTTACCGATACTCCAGCTCCCGTGATCATCAATGAAGGCATCGAGATCGCCAAGAAGTTTTGCAGTGAACACACCGGGAAATTCATAAACGGCATCTTGGATGCCATCAATAAAGGCATCCCACACAGCATGCCGGGTCGGCAGATTCCCACCTAAGGATATATGAAGATCTCTTGCAGCATAGGCATTTTTGCTCATAATGAAGAAGCGAACATCCTGCATCTTCTGGAAGCAATATCTGCCCAAAGACTTACCAAGGTTGAGATTCATGAAGTAATAGTAGTGTCAAGTGCCAGCACAGATGCTACAGACGACATGGTCATCAGCTTTGCCAGAGAACATCCTGAGGTCAAACTGCTCACACAAACAAGACGGGAAGGCAAATCCAGCGCCATCAATCTTTTTATGCAGGAAGCTTCTGAGGACATCTTGGTCGTGATCTCCGGTGACGTGATCCCTGCCAAGGATACCATCGAGATCCTCGTCTCAGCCTTTGACGATCCCATGATCGGTGCCACGGGGGGAAGACCCGTGCCGGTAAATCCCCATGACAGCTTCATCGGTTATGCCGTGAACCTGCTTTGGCGACTTCATCATCACATGGCGTTGATATCTCCCAAGCTTGGTGAGATGATTGCCTTTCGCAAAGTAATGGATGGCATTCCCCGGGAGTCAGCTGTGGACGAAGCCAGCATTGAAGCCATCATCAAAGCTGAAGGTCTCAAGCTTAGCTACATCCCCAAGGCAATAGTCCAGAACAAAGGACCTGAAAATACCAAGGACTTCATCAAGCAACGTCGCCGCATTCAAAACGGTCATCTTTGGCTAAAGCAAAAGCAGGACTACCAAGTGGCGTCCCAGAATAAAGCCATCCTGCTGAACCTGCTCAAGCGAGAAATGCGGGATAATCCCAGAGACATTATAAGGATCATGGCTGTGGTCGCTCTCGAAGCCTACTGTCGCCTTTTGGGTAGTTGGGACTTCTTCATTCGGGGCAAAAACCCCTTTGTCTGGGATATATCACATTCAACCAAAGCTCTTAAAAAGTAAAGGATATACATGCTAAAGATCATGTTTCGCATCGTCGGTTATTGGCTAATGAAGCATCTTGGCTTTCCCCGCTTATTGCCGATGAACTATACGGTTAGCCTCCTATACACATGTAATTCACGCTGCAATACCTGCCGCATCTGGAAGAAGAAAGCTGACAATCTGAGCGTGGAGGAATACACAAAGATCTTTCGCAGCGTGGGCAAGAGCCCATATTGGATCACTTTCAGTGGGGGAGAGCCATTTCTTCGCCGCGACATCGTGGAGATCATCTCTGGGATATACAAAGTTTCCCGCCCCCGACTCATCA
>CALGPA010000113.1 GCA_937960795.1 uncultured bacterium
GAGTTGCTTGCTGACAATGCCGTTACAATAAGTGCAACGACGGCTACAATCATTCGTTTCATAGTTCCACCTACCTTTAATACACTATTATTCTCTTTGTGTTGATCTGGTGCCCGTCAAACAGCACGACTATCTGATAGATACCTACGCTAAGATCTGATATCATTATCTCAAAAGCTCGATTATCTAGGTTTGCATTGCTGATCTGGACATTTCTTATTTTTTGACCACGGATATTATAAAGACGATAAGAGTAGTTGCCGGAGCGAGAGTAAGCCTCTCCTTCCATCTTAATGGTTATCACATTGTTGCTGATTTGTGCCGGATTGGGAAAAACACTTATCTCCCCTACAAGTGAGCCTGGGGGTGGCGCTACCGGATCATCATTGGCTACAGTCGTATCCTGTAACTGGGCATTCCCGGCATACACATATACTCTGCCGGTAAAAGTAAACGATGATCCCTCTCTCCACCAGGGACAGGATAAGGCAAGATCGTCGTACCCGTCTCCGTTGAAATCTCCCACAGCTTTGGCGTGACCGAAGTTCATGAATGTCCAATCAGGTGGCGGATCAAGCACCAAATCAACCGTTGTATTGATATTTGGTCCGCCCAGCCAAAGCCCGGCTTGGCCATTCCACCCATTTGCACCGCGATCGCTGCAAACAAAATCACTGTAACCATCACCATTCATATCGCCATAAACAGCATAGGCCTGATGATTTCTTCCGAAGACTCTCATGTCATGATCGTTGGTATTGCGGCTAAGCTGGAGATCAGGAATAGAATCCAGCTCAGTGGAGCCCAGCCAAATGTAATGATAGTCTGTATCAGGATATCCGATGAAATCATCAAACCCATCTCCATTAATGTCACCCAGTGGACGAGCGTTAGTCAATCCATAAGGCCTAGATTCTGATATTATCAGGCTATCTGTCATTGAAACAGAGGCATCTCCGTAGTATAAAACAACATCTACTGGGTAGGTGCCCGCGAGAGACAATGGGGTGGTCATAAATGAATCACCATAGCCATCATTATTTACGTCTCCTACTCCGTTGAGTAAAAAAGAACCACGGTACATATTGGTTCTGAATAGGATTGGGTCTGAGTCCAAATCTGTCCAGATATAGCAAAAGGGACGATAGTTACTGTATTGACCATTGATCGCCAAGTCCGCCTTGCCGTCATTATTCACGTCTCCCAACCAGCGCGGATACAATTCTGTTTGTGGGTAAGTGATAATGTAATCGGGCTCAGTTTGTGGTACTGGCCTACCCAGATATAAATTAAGGCTCTTGTTTGTCCCGCCTGACCCATCATAACTGCGTGAGATTGCCAGATCGTCTATCCCATCACCATTCATATCACCGGCATTGCATATACTGGGGACAAGGCTGTTGTAACTAGAATAATCGTTCTGCTGCTGTCCTTCCAATACAAAATCCGGAGTAGTGCTCAAACCCTCTGGGCTTCCCAAGTAGAAATATAGCTTACCCTTGTGGTGAACGTTATCAAACACTCCAGTTTCGTTCCACATATCGGATAGAACTATCAGGTCGTCATAGCCATCGCCATTATAGTCCATCGCTATCATTTGAGAGCCATATTTGTCTCCCGGAAACTCACCGTAAAGCGTGGTCATCAACGGCATGTGATTTTGGGCGTATATTGCCATGCTTACCGCAGATGCCAATATCAGCAGTAGAAGCAATTTGCACTGTAGCTTCATCTTTCCTCCCTTGTTATAATACAATACTATCTTGTTTTATCTCGCCACTAAATTGCAGACAGATCTGATAGATCCCTGCTGGGTTATATAGTGGCTTACACTTTACATCTGATGATTCCTATGGCCCATATGGCTCTGAGGGCTTGCATCACGGCTTCATATTCTGATAATCCAAAGAAATATCAGATGTATTTAATTGTCAAGAATTTACTTAGAAAATTTGTGGGAGGGGTATTAGCTTCAGTCATGATCATCTTTGGCCTAGGATAAGCCACTTATGGGCGTTATTCCATAGCGAGGGAGTGTAGAAGCAGGGGCAAACGACTATCACAGCCTTAAGCCCGGCTACCAGATATTACTTCAAACTCAAGGCTTATGACGAAGTGGAGTTGAACACTACACATCCCTTAGTGGTCTCAGCTATGACCACCTCATCAGCTCTGCCTCAAGCACCACAAAACCTCCTGCTTAGCATAGCAGGGGATGATATCCACCTTAGCTGGGATGAAGTAAGTCAGGATGCGCAGAATAACCAGCAAAGATATTGGCCAATACAACACTTGTCCACATGGATGCGTCTATTGCTACGCTAATACTGACCACGAAACTGCCTTGAAAAACTGGAATAAAGCACAGGAGAAAGAACTTGATTCCATCGCATGATCCGGCATCTGATCCTCAAGCTTCTAAACCCTCTCAACCAATTCGTGATAATTAGTGCAAATTCGTGGACAGATTATGGATT
>CALGPA010000114.1 GCA_937960795.1 uncultured bacterium
GACGAGCTGATACAGATTAGGTTGAGATGGTTGAGAACCATTCCCCGACTCCCTGCCCTCTCCGGCAAAGTGACGCTGAATCAAGGTTTTGGCAGATGGAAAGCGGTCATATTGAACCGATGAGTAGCATGGACTTCCTTGATAAACAAAAAAACATGATTTGTGACCCAAATGTGAACTATATATGAGTAGATGCTCAGCTTTTCAGAGCAAGAAATTTCCGGATATACCGGAGGGTATTTTTGGCCTATCTTGGGCATCATTAAGGATTTTGGGCTTGACATATATCGCATATATAATGGATGATCTTCGTTATACAAATGTTAAGTAAATACAGGAGATACAGATGAACTACTTTCTTACTGAAGACCAGCTTGAGATGCAAGAGATCGCTCGCAGAATAGCGATCGAGAAGATGAAACCGCTTTCCGAGAAGTATGATGAAGAGGGGATCTTCCCTTGGGACATCGTGGAAGTGATGCGCCAAAGTGATCTCTTCGCTATCCTGATTCCGGAAGAATATGACGGCATCAGCGGCAAAGTGATGGATCTTGCAGTCGTCACGGAAGAGCTTTGCGCTGTAGACGCAGGCATGGCTTTGGCTTTTGGCGCCACCGGCTTGGGAATGTATCCCATCCTCATCGCCGGAAGTGAGGAACAAAAAGCGAAGTATCTGCCTATCATCGCTGCCGGAGAGCAATTGGCAGCCTTTGCACTCACTGAGGCAAATGCCGGAAGTGATGCCGGAGCGATTGAGACCACTGCCAAGAAGGAAGGCGATTATTACATCCTAAATGGCACCAAACAGTGGATCACAAATGGCGGAGAAGCTGGGATCTACACGGTTTTTGCCATGACCGACAAGAACAAGGGTGCTCGCGGATGCTCTTGTTTCATCGTTGAGAAAGACAGTCCCGGTTTTAGTTTTGGAAAAAAAGAAAACAAGATGGGGATTCGCTCAAGCGCTACTAGGGAACTGATCTTTGAAGATTGCAGAGTTCCGGCTGCCAATCTGCTTGGCAGAGAAGGAACCGGATTTATCACTGCCATGAAGGTTTTTGACAAATCCCGCCCGATGGTTGGTGCCCAGGCTGTGGGAATCGCTCGAGGCGCTTTTGAAGCTGCAGCTCGCTATTCCAAAGAGCGTGTACAATTTGGCAAACCCATCTCCAGTTTCCAAGCGATCCAATTTATGCTCGCCGATATGGCAACGCAGATCGAAGCAGCTCGTGCCTTGGTCTTCCAGACAGCCAAGATGGTCGATGCAGGCATCAAAAACTATGCCAAGGAAAGCGCCATGTGCAAATACTATGCTTCCGACGTCGCCATGAAAGTGACCACAGATGCCGTTCAGATTCTTGGCGGATATGGATATATGAAAGAGTATCCAGTGGAGAAGATGATGCGTGATGCCAAGATCTTGCAGATTTATGAGGGAACCAATCAGATTCAACGCGGTATCGTTGCGTCCAATCTGCTCAAAGAGTTTTAAGAAATGATCCTCTGCCGGGATATTCATCGTGGCTAAGATCCTGATTCACACCTGTTGTGCGCCTTGCCTCATTGCGCCATATCAAAAGCTATCTGAGGCAGGGCACACAATTTCCGCTTTTTGGTTTAATCCCAATATCCATCCTCTGCGCGAATATCAGATGCGGCGAAACACCTTGCGCGACTTTGCTGCCGAGCAAGGCTTTGAGCTTGTGGAAGCAGGTGATTATGGACTAACAGAGTTTTTGTGCCACACCATAGATGACATTGATTCTCGCTGTGAATACTGCTATCTAGCTCGGATTGAGGCGGTTGCCAAGACTGCTTCTGAGGGAGCTTATGATGCCTTTTCCACCACATTGCTCTATAGTAAATATCAAAATCACGAGCTGATGATCCAGATCGCAAATCAGATGAGCAGGAAGTATCAGGTGGATTTTTTCTATGAAGATTGGCGTCTGCTTTGGAAGGAGGGGATACAGCTTTCTAAGGCAGCCGGGATGTATCGCCAGCAATATTGCGGCTGCATTTTTAGTGAAGAGGAACGCTATCGTGAGCGCATACAAAGAGATCAATCTTAGTTCTTTGAAGACATACTCGATCAAAGAAAGAAGCAGCAAAGTGGATAGCTCCCAATTTGCTAAAAAAGGCAGCGTGGACAGCTCCGCTTTTTTGGATATCTTGCCGGATATCCTTTCCGCGAAGGATCTCAAGGAGCTGGTGCGAGCCTGCAAGAGCGCCAAGGCAAATGGCAAGCCCATCATCATCGGCATGGGCGGGCATGTGATAAAATGTGGCTTAGCGCCCCTGATTATCGAGTTGATGGAAGCAGGATATGTCTCTGCGATTGCAGTCAATGGCTCTGTGATGATCCATGACTATGAGATTGCATTTTATGGTCAGACTTCAGAAGACGTCTCCAAGGCTTTGGCAGATGGATCTTTTGGCATGGCTTTTGAGACCGCCAATGGGATCAATCGCGCTATTACAGCGGGCTCAAAGCAGGAACTTGGCATGGGTGAAGCATTGGGAAGAGCGATCTATCACAGAGCGCCAAACTCCGAGCTATCCCTTTTGGGAGCTGCTTTTGAGCACAAGATCCCCCTGACGGTGCATGTGGCTATCGGCACGGATATCATCCATCAAGCTCCATGTGCCGATGGTAAGGCGATCGGGGATTGTTCGCTTAGAGATTTTCGGATCTTCTGTCATGAGGTTAGCAAACTCGATGATGGCGGTGTTTACCTGAATTTTGGTTCTGCGGTCATCCTTCCTGAAGTCTTTTTGAAGGCACTGACGGTGGCGCGCAACATCACCGGTCGGGTCAAGAACTTCCGCACGGCTGTCTTTGATATGAACCAGCACTATCGGGCACGAGTGAATGTCGTGCAAAGACCTGTGGAGACCGGGGGGAAGGGATATTACTTCATCGGTCAACATGAGATTCTGATTCCGCTTTTGATCAAGTCCATCCTCTTTGAAGGCTGATGTACGTGGCTTTGGATGGGGATAGCGTCCAAGATATTGTATAGGGGTGATAAAGATGTTTCATAGCTTGAAAGTACTAATCATAGATGCTTCGACCGGCTTTTATCGGATTCGTAAATATCCCTTGGGAGCATTTTTTGGGCCGGTGGATTTGGGGCTGCATCTTGCCGGGAAATACAATTCTTTGAACATCGGAGTCGGCATTTTGGCGGGCTCGATCTTTCCGGGCTCCAATCGTTTGGTTTTCACGGGTTTTTCTCCGGCTTGGGGAGGTTTCTACGTCTCCAGCATGGGTGGAGCGGGATTGGTCTTTGACGATCTCGGCATCAATATGATCTCCATCATCGGGCAAGCACAGAGTCCATCAGCACTGGTGCTAAACAGAAACCATGGCGAGGAGATCGAGCTGGATATTGAGCCCATCAACGCGGAAGGCATCTGGCAAGACGGTGGCGTCTATGGCATCATGAACTACCTCCATGAGAGCTATCGTGGTCGCTATGAGAATGATCCGCGCATCTTGGCGGTGGGTCCCGCGGCAAAATATAGCGACATCGGCGCCATCGCTTCAGTTCCGATCAAAGATGGCAAACTGAGCCACATCGACACTTGGGCAGGCAGAGGGGGCATGGGCTCCAAGCTTCTGCAAAGTCATGGCATCTGCGGCATCATCTATGGCGGAACCCATATTGATGAGGACTTTCGGGATCGAAATGTGGCAGACGAATGGTTTCAAGCGCGATATGTACA
>CALGPA010000115.1 GCA_937960795.1 uncultured bacterium
CTAAGAACTCTCTAAGTCCTTATTTTCTCACCGCTTGCACGCTCGACCGGTGAGCAAGAGGTGAGGGAGGCGTGAGCGCCCCTTATTTTACAGGCACTTACGAGCCTAGTGTTTGATGATTTTCCCGATACATTTTATCTGGCTAGCACCGCTCATGAATCAATTTCTCTTCACGATTAACGGCTGTGAATGGCAGCTCAGCTATGATCAACGATATTCGTAGACCATCCAGCCGTCCTTGCCCATTGCCACAAAGATATAATCATTTTCAAGTGCTATATCCAATGCAGCCGCAGGGGGGTAGAAGGTGTTTATATCCTGTGGTCGAGATGGATCTGAGATGTCAAGTATCTTCACTCCGCCTTGACCCAATGCCAGGTACAGGCGGTTATCTTTTACATTTAGTGACTGGATATGATTGAAGAATGCAGCCTGACTGATCAGGCTCGGCTTGTCGATCTGATCCACTGAAAGCACCATAAGCTCTTTCCCGGCAGCAACATATACGTGGTTGCCCGATTTTACCAAGCGAATCGCATTGGAGATATTGTAGTGCGTGGCTATGCTTAGCGGAAAGCTCTGATCGCTGATGTCAACGGTGACAAAGCCAAAATCATTTAGCGCATAGATGTAGGGATATTCGACCACAAAATCTTTAATTCCCCATTTTTCGGAGAAATTCGCCAAGTGCTCACTCGTGCCTCCGCGTCCGATATTGATGATATCAATGCCACGATAACGATCTGCCACATAGAGGGTTGAGCCTTCTCGGCTCATTTTATCGCCGATCACTGTGTTGATAAAAAAGATCCTGCCAAGCTGACTAAGAGAATCGATCTGAGAGACGGTGTTACTGGCTTCTTGACTGGAGACATAGACTATGTTTCCCGCTTGAAAGTTTACGTCCTCCATTCGGAATTCCGACCTAAATCCTGCTTCAAGCCTTGGTTGCCAAGCATTGAAAGTGCTGTAAATCAGAAGATCTTGGGAATCCCTGATGAGCACCTGTGTATCTGAAACATATATCTTTTGGGCGTTGACTCCTCTGACCTGTCCCAAGGGATAGACAAATCTATTGTCTATGGCTGTCAGGCTTGAGCATAGGACAACAAGCACAAGCGCAAACAAAAGGCTTTTCATTGTGCCTCCGTGTTTATTTAGGATTTCTCCTTGATAAGATTGTTGATGATCACAAGAGAATCTATCCCTTCCGCTTCAGCGGCGAATGAAACGAGTATGCGATGTTTTAGCACGATGGGCGCCACTCGCCGGACATCTTTCTCTGAAGGGCTGAGCCTGCCATCAAGCGCAGCTACGGCTTTGGCACCCAAAATGAGATATTGGGACGCACGCGGTCCCGCACCCCAGCTGACCCAGCGCTTGATCTCGGAGCTGGCGTCAGGGCTATTGGGGCGACTCGATCGCACCAGATTTACCGCATATTTGAGCACATGCTCACTCACAGGTAATTCTCGCACCACTTCTTGCATGGCAATGATCTCAGCCGCATTCAGGCAGGGCCGGATCTTTGGCAATGCTGCACCTGTGGTGTTTTCTACTATCATCAGTTCTTCCTCATAGCTTGGATAGTCTATGTTTAGATAAAACATAAATCTATCGAGTTGAGCTTCCGGCAGAGGGTATGTTCCCTCTTGTTCGATGGGGTTTTGGGTAGCCATCACGATGAATGGTCTATCCAGTTCCCATGTCTTATTACCACTGGTGATGGCATTTTCCTGCATTGCTTGTAACAGAGCTGCTTGAGTTTTGGGCGGAGTACGGTTGATCTCGTCTGCCAAAATGATGTTTGCAAAGACCGGACCTTTGAGATAGTCAAAGCTCTTGGCGCCGGTCTTCGGATCCGAGACAAGGATATCGCTGCCGGTAATATCCGACGGCATGAGATCCGGAGTAAACTGGATCCTGGAAAAGGAAAGCGAAAGGCTTTGCGCGAGAGAGGATATCATAAGGGTCTTGGCAAGCCCGGGAACCCCCTCGATCAGGACATGGCCATTGGCAAAAAGAGCTGTGAGAACTTCATCAATCACCTTTTCTTGTCCCACGATCACTTTTGAGATCTGCGCTTTGAGTTCTTGGGTGGATTTACTTAGCTGCTGTATCTTTTCTATCTGGTTTTCCATCGAGTCTTTCTCCTTTAAAAATCATGCGAATCACCTCATAACCCGAGATGCCATATGCCACGCTGCCAACTGACAGCATCAGGAAAGCCGTCAGAATATGCGCAAAAGCCATAATCGCCGAAGCGCTTGTCTTTGTCAAATTAAATCCTATGCTGAAGATAATGATCATCATCCATTCGTTGCTGCCCAATTGAGCCGGGGGCTGAGGTAAAGCATAGCTTAGATTGATGAGAGTGTAGCCAAAGAGCACCAAAAGAAAGCTGAAGTCCACTCCAAACGCCACAAAGAGCAGGTAGAAATAGCAGCCATCAAGGAAGATGCCAATGCCGGTCAAGACGATCGCTGACAAAAGCTTGAGAGGGTGATGATCAAAGATATCCAAGCCCTCCACAAATAGGCTAAGCTTCTCTATGATCATGGCCGAAATCCTCGGAGGAAGTATCCGCATAGGATAGCTAAGGATGACCAGCACTTTGTCCTTTTTCCATGCCGCCAGCATAATCACGCCGACAGATATCACAAACACGAATGCCAAAAGTATCAAAAGTATCAAAAGGGCTGTGCTGACTCGGATCTTCAAAAATGGGATCAAGATGATTACGCTTACTATTGCCAAAGTGTCGAAAGTCTTGTCAATAAAGACGGAGGGGAGGGTGCGCACAATGCTCTGTCCGTGATTTCTTTTGACAAACCAGCTTTTGACAAGCTCGCCCGCGCGGATGGGAATCAGATAGTTCAGCAGGTTGCCACCCATCGCATAGAGCCAGCTTCTATATAGCGGAATCTTGATGCTCTGAGATAAAAGAATGTTCCACCGAACGGAACGTACAAAGTATGCAGATAGATAGCAGATGGACGCGTATAGCACGTGAATATGGGAAATGCGGCTGAAATAGTTACTTAGCTCACTGATCGGGATGTGGTGCAACCAAAGCAGTATCAGGATCACTCCAATCACCGCTCCGATGGACAGGGCAAGGATGTTTCTCTTGTTCACGATCTGAATAACATGTAGTAGTGATGCGCCCAAAAGCGCTTGAGAATCGACGGAGCAAGCTTCTCAAAGGGATAGTAGCGCATCATGCGCTTCGGAAACTCGGGATCCTCTCCCCGATAGAACGGCAATATGCTCAGCTCTTTTGCTGGTCTTTGGCGGACTCTCTCCTGCCGATCTCTTTGGGAGACATCTTTGTCAAAGATAGTTGCTAGATAATCCTCTTTGCTCATGCCAATATCCGGCCAAGGGGGGCAGTCAATGAAATCTGCATCAACCAGGTTCCAGCCGTTTTTCTTCATTAAATATGTAATGCTTTGGGGGTCGATATACTTCGGTTTGAGCCGGGGATAAAGCTCCGGGCTGTATCCCTTTAGCTGTCCTTTGAAGCCGATGCCGGATTGGTTTGGCACACAGAGCAGGATATCCCCTCGGATCACTCGGCAAAGCTCCCCTAGATAATCAGGCAGATCCTCCACAAACCATAGGGCGGAGAAGTTGAAGCCAAAATCAATGGATTTGTCCGGATAGTCCAGCTTGCGGTAGCTTTCATTAAAGCGCAAATGCACCGGTTGCCCAAGCTCCTCCCAAGTCTGGCGGATTAAAAAGATGCGCGTCGCATCATGATCCTCAAGATGGATCTTGCAGCTTCTCTGAGCAAGAGCGACCAAGTTTATACCCGAGATTCCGGTGAAGCCAAAACATGGGCTTTCTAAAGCGCTCTCATAAGTCGACTCGTCATGAAGAGAAAGGATCAATCTGTTTAGAATGATGCGTTCATAAGACGAGCCTAAGCCCTCGTGGGGACTTTCATAGTAGCTGTGCCAGTGGTTTATGATGGGAATCGCCACTATTGCTCCAGATAGTCGTCTATAGTGATCTGAATATCGGGTATCGTATAGTGATCTTTGATATCTCTTTTTTGCATAGCATCATAGTAGTCTTGAACGTTGTAGAACCAACTTTTGGAGATGAGCTCAAAGCGGCTGATGAAGAGCTCATTCTTCGCCAAACGAGCCAGCCTCTCCCCTGCAGCGAAGAAAAAGCGGTCGACAGTCAGATATGACGGATAGTTCTTCTTGTGCAGCTGTCTTGAGATGAAGTTTACCAGAGCACTAAGCTTGATGGACTCGCGATCTGCCACATTCCATGCCATGCCGCTTGGGAAGTCTTCCTCAAGGCACCATTTGAAGGCTTCGACCAGGGCGTCTATATGGCACAGGTGGATCCAAACCGACTTGTTGATCATCGGAAATCTGTATTTTGCAACCATCTTCACCAGTTGATATGGGAAGCCGTGATCTCCCTTGCCGTATGTGATGCTGGGGCGGATGATGGCTGATCTTAGCCCATGCAGCACAGCGCGGTTGATCACTTTCTCTGCCTCGATCTTGGTGTAGTGATAGTAGTTATCAGGATTTTTTGGACTCTGGTTGTTTGCGGGAAGTTCTTCAGGAATCGCGCCAAAGACTCCGACTGAACTGCAAAAGATTAATCTGGCATCGTGCTTGACACAGTAGTCCACCATCTGTTCTGTGCTGCTGACATTGCTGCGATAGTATTGTCTTTTACTTGCCTTCCTGCCACCGCGCAAAGCGCCTATGTGCAGGATGCTGTCAAAGTCCGAGCTCTGAAGATAGTCCCGCAAAGACTTTGTGTCTGCGAGATCAAGCTCTTTGATCTCTATCTTGCCGGTATAATCTTGGAAGCGGCGTGCCGGAGTCCCGGGACGAACCAGCGCGGTGATCTCCCATTGACTGTCCACGATGGCTCTTAAGACCGCTCCACCGACAAATCCGGTGATCCCGGTGATGAGAAGCTTAGGCAAAGATTCTCCTTAAGAAGCTCTTTCTCCTGTGGGGGATATACTTGACAGATACGTAGTTGTATGGGATCCTCTCGGATGATTGAATCATGGCGGGATGCTCTCGAGTGAGCAGATTCGCGGCTTTGTCATCAATGCGATCTTGAATCATCTTTTTTGCGCGGAACATGGCTTCATAGTCCCCCCGCACATGATCATCAGACGCCAAGATGTGAGTCCAGCCGTTCTCAATGAGTATCCACGCTGTTTTGCGAACTTTCTCGCCATAATAGCCCAGAAGTGAGCCGGCATTGGTCTGAACATATATGTTCTTCTCGATTAGATCTCGTGCTGTTGAGGGTTTTCGCATGATGCTCACATAGCGTTCTGCATGCGCCAAGATGGGTTTGTAGCCCGAGCGCAACAGGGGATATACGTTTGTGTAAAAGTCTTCCGGAAGCCCGTTTAGCTCGCTTTCGATGAGTACGTAACTGCTCTCGCCCAAGAACAGAGACTTGCTTTTGATGTCTTCCACGATGCCCGGCTGCACAAAGACTTCAAAGCCGCTTTGCAACTCGATGCCGAGCCCCTCATCGTGTGCAGCTTGCCTAAGCGTTTCCAGCTTTTGGTCATATTCGTGGCGCTCATATTGGTAGTGACCCCGGAAATAATGAGAACTGAGGTAGACCCTTTTGACGCCGCCGGCATCCATGATGCGCAATTGCGCCAAACTCTTATCTAAGCCATCAGAACCGTCATCAATACTGTGAAGAATATGTGAATGTATGTCTATCATGCCTCGTTTATGGTAACCTCTCCGCTATCATTTGAATAAACTCCATGAGTACGGTGTTGTTTGGGAATGGTTTGATCCCACGGGCGCATTCGTCCAAGAGCTTTTCGACTTGGCGGCGAGCCTTGTCAAAGCCCATCAAACCGGTGTATCCACTCTTGGATACAGGGACATAGTCATCAGAGAAATCCAGCCCTTCACTGCCCCTGGAATAATCCTTTTCAATGTCTGCGATCATCTGATATGCCATTCCGAGATTTACAGAATACTCGTTTAATATCTGCCTGGTGTTTTCGTCAGCATCGGCCAAGATACAGGCAATCTCCGAGCTTGCCAAGAGCAGTGAGCCGACCTTCTTCATGTCAATATATCGGAGCGTGTTGATCTTCATGACTCTGCGCTTACTGGCAAGATCCACGGTCTGCCCGCCAATCAAGCCATAGCTTTTGCTATTGATCGCCAGGCTTCTGATAGCGAGATTTGCTTTGACTGGATCTTTGATTTGACAAATGGACTCAAAAGCGAGGATATAAAGAGCATCAGCCGCCAAGATAGCCACAGCATTGCCATACTCTTGATGAGTGGCAGAGCTGCCCCGCCGATCTTTCTTGTTCATCACACTGGGAAGATCATCATGTACCAAAGCCGCATTGTGAATGAGCTCGACGGCACATGCCGCATGCACAGCATCAGGCAGTTGTTTATTGCTCTTCTTCATGCCTGAGAGCATTTCAAAGATGGAGATCAAAAGCAGCGGACGCCATCTCTTTCCACCGGGGATTACAGCCTTGATCATGGCTTCTTTTAGGGGTCCGGCATAGCGTTTGTCCAGATCCAACAGTGTAGATAAGCCCTCGTCAATCATCTGCATCCGAGTTTCAAAATACTTCTGTAACAGCAATGTCTCTCTCCCTTGTCAGGCCAAAATTCCATATTCTCCACCTGACGCTGTCTAGGATAGTATATTACGAAGTTCTGTCAAGTTTTTTTTGATGGGTCTGAGGCTTCTATCTTCAAAGCATGGATCGAGGGAACCGCCCGGCATGTCCGCAAGACATTGCTTCATTGACTAAGCAAGCTTGGGCAAGAGAGAAAAAAGCGACGTGGAGAACACCGGGCGGTGATCTCCACGTCTTGGAGGGCATTCTATGTAGGGTAAAAGTTATGAATACATAATTCTCCCTCTCTGCCTATCTGTCAAGCGTGTTTCGTGGCTTTTCTCAAACTATCGGGCAATGACTGTGGACAAAAATGATCACTTCATAGGAATCCCGAGCTTGATCATCCGGTGACATTGCGCCCCCAAGCCCTGATACAGACGCTTTCGGTAGAGTCTTAGACACGGTATCCCAATCTGCAATCCAAAATCGAAGCTACGTTTTGCTTGACAGATAGAGCGAGCTTTGCAATACATAGTTTAAGAAAGTTTTTTTATATAAACCATCCTTGCATGAAGTAGCTATTAGCTCTGCTTCACCGTGAATTCAGAGAAGATAGACGGCTGCGTCAGCTGGGAGATAAGGATGATTTATCGGCATGAACCGCAGGTTGATACGCCATAAGAAGGCTCTGGGAGCCCAAGCGCAAAGCCATGTCCTATACTGGATGCAAAGCGCTCAAAGGACTGACTTCAATCCGGCTTTGGGATTTGCTCTTGAAGAAGCCCGCAAGCATGGGCTCGGGATCTTGGTGTGTTTTGTTCTCAGCGACGAAATCCCTGAGGCAAGAGCTCGCCATTATCGCTTTATGCTGGAGGGAATAGCAGAGATTGCGCAGGACCTCAAGGAGCGCGGGATCCGCTTTGAGCTTCTCATGGGAAATATGCACCGAATCGTGTCAGATCTCGCGTGTAGCGCCCACAGCTTGATAATGGACAGTGGATATCTGGCTTGGCAAAGACAAGTTCGGGATTCACTTTTTGTGGAGCCATCTCTTGATGAAGTTGAGATATTTGAGATCGACACAGAGCCCCTCATCCCGGTGCATATCGCCTCAGCCAAAGAGGAATATTCCGCTGCTACCTTGCGCCGCAAGATCATAGCTCTGCTCCCCGAATGGCTTGATGATGAAGAGCTCAACCCAAAAAGACTTCCAGCCCCCGTATTGGACATCACACAACATCGAGTATACAAGCAAGAAGAAGGTGATTTCGATGCTCTATGGGCTTGGGCGTGTGAGGGACTGGATCTTGATCCCAAGCAGCAGACAACAAGCGACCATATCGGAGGCTATTCTGAGGCCAAGAAAAAGCTGAGAGACTTTCTTGACAACAAGCTTTGGGGCTACTCCGAGTTTCGAAGTCACCCAGGCAAGGACTTCCAGAGCGAGCTGAGCCCATATCTTCATTTTGGGCAGATCTCAAGCCTCGAAATCCTTTGCAGGATGCTTGAGAAGGTGGATCTCGCCCCATCATTACTCGGTGAGATGATCATGACGCGCAAGAATAACGATGGGATCATAAGATCGGTGGGCGATTTTGCCGAAGAACTGATAGTCAGGCGAGAGCTGAGCATGAATTTCTGTCACTACAATCCCAACTACGATGATTTCTCGTGTCTCCCCGCTTGGGCAGCTAAAAGCCTTAAAGAGCATAGCTCTGACCCACGGGAAGGCACATACACCTTGTCAAGGCTGGAAGCTTCCGAAACCGATGATCCCTATTGGAATGCCGCCAATCGGCATATGATAATAAGCGGGAAAATGCACAATTACATGCGCATGTATTGGGGAAAAAGGCTGATTGCATGGTGCAAAAACCCCGAAGATGCCTATGAAATACTGCTCTATCTAAACAACAAATATGAGCTGGATGGTCGTGACCCAAATGCCTATGCCGGGATTGCCTGGTGCTTTGGCAAACATGATCGTCCCTGGCAGTCACGTCCCATATACGGATCTGTGCGCTACATGAATTCCAACGGGCTGAGGCGCAAGTTTGACATGCAGGCATATCTAAACAAACTGAGGGGATAAGAGGAACAATATGAAGAGAGTCTTGTTGATCATTGTTTTAACATCTTTGTGTATAACGCTTTTTGCTGATGAGCCTGCAAAGCGCAAAATCATAGTTGGCGGAGATTCGGAATATCCTCCGTTTGAATTCATGAACAACGCCGGGGCACCGGATGGTTACAATGTGGAGCTTAGCCGCTTGATTGCCAAAGAGATGAATGTCGATCTTGAGATTCGCTTAGGCAAGTGGGCATTGGTTCGACAGTGGCTGGAAAACGGCAGAATAGACGTGATCCAAGGAATGGCTTTTTCCTCGGATCGAGCTCGTGAATACCATTTCTCTTCTCCACACGCCCTGACATGGCGCGCCATTTTCACCAGAGACGACTCACAGATCAATCGGGATAGTGACATCCTGGATCTTTCCATTGCTGTCCAACAAGATGATGTAGCCGAAGAGTATCTCAGAAGCATTGGTCATCGAGGGGAAATCAACCCGATGCCCTCTCAAGATATAGCTCTCAAGCTTCTCAGCTCGGGAGAATTTGACGCGGTGGTGGCAAACTACATGATGGCGATGCATATCATCAGAAGCCAAGGCTTGAAGAATATCCGCGCACTCCCACAAAGGATTCAGCAACGGGATTACTGCTACGCAAGCTTGGATCAAGATCTCATAGAAGACATCAATGATGCCCTAGCGAGCCTTGATGCCCGAGGAGAGTTGGCAAGATTGCATGCAAAATGGTTCAAGGACTACGACACCTTTTGGCGCCGCAAAAGACGCATCTGGGACGGATCTGCAGCGTGGCTGGCTATGATCCTCATCATCCTGATCGGCTCCCTCATGATCATAGCAGGACAGATCAGAAAACTCACGCGCCTAAAAGCCCGACTTTTGGATGCTGAAGACCAAGGCCGGATTGGATTCAATGAGCTGGAACTATACGCAAAGAACTTCGAGCAGGGACCGGTAATCGTTTACAAACTTAGTTTGGACCCCATCCAAGTATACTATGTATCTGAAAGCGTAAGGATTTGGGGATATTCACCGCAAGAGCTGATCAACAATGAGATAGACTTCACCCGATCCATCTTCCCCGAGGACAGGACAAGAGTCATCGAGCAAAACATGGATCTCTCCCCCGGCCAACGCAGCCAGCTTTTCTATCGCGTGACCACAAAGACCGGCGAGCTGCGCTGGGTGATAGATCACAGCAGCGTCGAAGAAGATCATAAGACCGGAAAATTGTGCTTTCTTGGCTACCTGATTGACATCACAGATCAAAAAAAGTATGAAGCCCAACTCGTGGAAGCAAAGCAATCCGCCGAAGCCGCAAACACCGCAAAGAGCCATTTCTTGGCAAATATGAGCCACGAGATTCGCACTCCTCTTAATGGTATTAATGGATTCTTACAGGTTTTGATGCAGATGGACGCGAGCCCTCAGCAAATCGAGATCTTCGACACTATGTACTCATCGTGCCGAAACCTGCTGAAGATCATCAATGATATTCTGGATTTTTCCAAGATCGAATCGGGGAAAATGGAGCTAATCCAAAATGACTTTAATCCCAAATACATGATTGAGGACCTAATCCGCGAGTTTGCCCATCAAAGCAAGAGCAAGGCCGGCCTAAAGATCTCTTCTCAGGTAGACGACAAGATCCCGGATGTAGTTTTTGGCGATCAATTACGCCTGAGGCAGATCCTGGTCAATCTCTTGGCTAATGCAATCAAGTTTACCCAAAAAGGCAAAATTGTCATCTACGCTGAGCCATATACACATAATGATACAGAGATCAGAATCCTGTTTAGGATCCAAGATACCGGAATGGGAATTGATCCCACAAAACAAAAGGATATCTTTGACAACTATAGCCAAGCCGATGGTCATATCACCTCAAAATATGGAGGGACCGGTTTGGGGCTCGCAATTGTGAAAAGACTCGTGGAACTGATGCATGGCTTCATCTGGGTGGAGAGTGAGCCCGGTAAAGGCAGTACATTCTTCTTTATCCTACCATTTAAAATCTACGACAAAGTGCCGGAGCTACCGCCTCAGAGAATGCAGTCTGAGATTCTCAAGGCTCCAAAACTGGATGGCAAGATCCTGCTTGTCGAAGACGACCACATCAACCAATTGGTCACAAAACGCCAATTGGAAACTTGGGGACTTGCTGTTGAGATAGCAGAAAATGGCCTGCAAGCAACTGATCTCTATAGACTTGGTGACTACGACTTGATCTTGATGGACATCCAAATGCCCGTAATGGACGGCATCACAGCCACTCAAAAGATACGCGTCATGCAGGTCTATTCGGGGCGCAAAACTCCCATCATCGCATATACCGCCGACGCCTTGTCCGGGGATCGGGAGCGTCTGCTTGCCGCAGGCATGGATGACTATCTGGCAAAACCAATTGAAATGACTGATCTATATCACATTGTGAAACAATATCTAAACCAATGCAAAACGGAAACATAATGAAAAGTAACTGCGCTCGTCTCGTTCTCATATCCGGAGGAACCTGTTCCGGAAAAACCACAATAGCCAAAGCGATCGGACAGAGGCTTCACTCTCTGAAGACCGTGATAATATCTCATGACAATTACTACAAAAGGCTTGATCACCTCAGTTTGGCTGAGCGTTCCAGGGTAAATTTTGATCATCCTGATTCCATCGATAAGCAGCTGCTGCTTCTGGATCTGAAGGATATGCTTCAAGGGCATGCTGTGAATGTGCCGGAGTATGACTTTGTGACGCATAGCCGAAGTGAAGGCAAGCTCTGCATCGCCGATGCAGATGTCATCATCCTGGAAGGAATCTTTGCTTTGTACTACCCGGAATTGATTGAACTCTCGGATCTTAAGATATATGTGGATACCGATGCAGATACCCGCTTGGCAAGAAGAATCTCGCGTGATATCCTTGATAGAGGCAGGGACGTGGAAAGCGTGCTGGATCAATATATGCAGACAGTCAAGCCCTCCCACGCAGCTTTTATCGAGCCCAGCAAGAAGAATGCGGATGTGATCATCCCGGGAGACAAAGAATTTGAGAAAGTCCTTTATATGCTAAACGGATATCTGCTCTATGAGCTGGTAAGCAAAGCCAAATCATGTCAGGATAGATTGCCGGGATAATATTTGTGGGCGCAGCCTTCTTTTAAGGAGCTCTTTCGCCCAAAAATGCAGGCCGTAAGTGCTTGAAAAATATGGAGCGCTCATGCCTTGCTCACCCCTTGCTCACCGCTCGAGCGTGCAAGCGGTGAGAAGATAAGGACTTACGCGATTTGCCACTTCGCGAAAAATCGAGATGAGAATTAAGAAGCTTCATGGCGGTGATAGCACCCTATTGTCTCCCAAAGGTGATTAATGCGAAAAGATGCCTCACCCACTGTGTGGACGAGGCATCTTCAATAAGAGCAAGACTTTGTCTATTGATGGTTTTTCATCATGGATTCGAGCTGTTTCATTCCTTTGGGACTGTTCATCTTCTTCATCATCTTTTTCATGTCTTCAAATTGTCGCATCAGTCGGTTTACTTCCATCACGGGCCGTCCGCAGCCCTTTGAGATGCGCAAGCGTCTGCTGCCATTGAGCAAGTCCGGTTTTTCTCGTTCTTTATGAGTCATAGATTGGATGATGGCTTCCACATGTTTTAGAGCGTTGTCGTCGATCTTGAGATCAGAGGGCAATTTTGAGCCGATTCCGGGGATCATCTTGATGATGGATTCTAGGGGTCCCATTTTCTTGATGCTCTGGAGTTGCTTGAGGAAGTCATTGAGGGTAAACTGGTTTTTGAGCATTTTGCGGGCCAGTTTTTCTTCCTCTTCCAGATTCATAGTTTCTTCAGCTTTTTCGATGAGGCTGAGCACATCGCCCATGCCCAGGATGCGAGAAGCCATGCGATCCGGGTAGAAAATCTCGATATCCGGGATCTTTTCGCCGGTTCCCACGAAGGCTACCGGGCGTCCGGTGACTGCTTTGATAGAAAGGGCAGCTCCGCCTCGCGCATCGCCATCGAGCTTGGTGAGAATGACCGCATCAAAGGCGAGTTTGTTATAAAATTCACTTGCTACCGTCACGGCATCTTGACCTGTCATGGAATCTGCTACAAAGAAGATATAATCCGGCTTTACGTAGTCTTTGAGACGCACGACTTCATCCATCATCTGGGTATCGATATGTAGGCGTCCGGCTGTATCGAAGATGAGGAGATTGGTGAATTTTGCGTGGGCTTCCTTGAGAGCTTCTTCGGCTATCTTTGTGACGTCTTTGCTTTCTGACGACACCACGGGGATATCGATCTGGCGTCCGAGGACTTTGAGCTGTTCGATCGCAGCCGGTCGATAGACATCACAAGCAGCCATCATCGGCTTGATTCCTTTTTTGCGATACAAGGCAGAGAGTTTGGCGCAGGCAGTGGTCTTTCCGGATCCTTGGAGCCCCACCATCATGATCTTGGTAAGCTTGTTGTTGAAGACCTTCATCTCAAAGCCTTCCGTATCCATGAGAGCGATGAGCTGTTCATGCACGATTTTGACGATCTGCTGACCCGGCGTGAGGGATTTCATGACCTCAGCTCCCAATGAGCGAGCTTCCACTTCTTTGACAAAGTTTTTTACGATCTTAAAATTGACGTCAGCTTCCAAGAGAGCAAGGCGGATCTCACGCATGCTATCTTTGATGTTTTGCTCAGTGAGATACCCGCTGCCCTTGAGACCGCGGAGAATGGAATCCAATCTATCAGAAAGGCTATTGAACATTAGTTTCCCCTTAAGCTTGCTATGGATTTGGCGTAATCGCCTGAGCCAAAGATGTATGAGGCTGAGACCAAGATGTCAGCTCCGGCTGCGCGCAGAAGATGCGCATTGTCCGAATTGACGCCGCCATCTACCTCGATGAGAAATTTATGGCTTTCACGCTTACGGATATTGCTTAGCTGCTGAGTTTTTTCAATGGCGTTTGGGATAAATTTTTGAGCAGAGTATCCCGGATTGACGCTCATTATGAGAACAAAATCCAGATCCGGCAGGATGGCGTCCAGACTGTTTATCGGCGTGGCAGGATTGAGTGCTATTCCGGCGTTCATTCCGAGCGATTTGATCTGATGAACCAAACGGTGACTGTGGTAGACCGCGTCTTGATGGAAAGAGATCCACTTGATCCCGATCTTTGATAAAGGCTCGATGTAGTCTTCCGGATTTGTGACCATGAGATGCGCGTCCAGGGGCTTGTCTGTGAGCTTTCTGATGCAGCTGACCAAGGGATATCCAAAACTTAGATTGGGTACATAATGGCCATCCATGAGATCCAGATGAATGATGTCGGCAGCACTTAGCGCTGAGATCTCTTCCGCGAGTCTTGAGAAATCTGCCGAGAGTACAGAGGGGGCTATTTGAATATGCTTCATTTCTTTTTCCGTTTCGTCTTTATGATGAAGATGATATCGCTGAGATCTTCATGGCATTTTTTTTGGTAATTTTTGATAATGTCTTCCTTGAGGAGGACGAGCTCTTGCATCCAGGCGCTATTTTCTACGGCGACAAAGAGGATATCCCGGTCGATCTTAATGGGGTGTGACCTCTGGGAGAGGAGCTCACCTACCATGGGCTTCCAATTCATAAATATATGAATGAAACGCCGATGCTTTTCTCCACCTAGTCGGTAGATAAGATCATTGATGCGAGGTCCTGCCGGGTTGAGCGCCATTATGATCAAAAGGGAGTATTGCTGAAAGACTTCAGCAGATACTCCCTAGATATCGGTTGCTTATTCTTGGTTGCAGAAAAGGCTTCTGGCGTTGTAAACGAGGATCAACACGGCCATGGCAACATAATATACAGAGCCGATGCCCATGGTAGTGCGGTCCACGCTTTGCATCAAAGCACCCGGGATCACAGCAGCGATGATGAAGCTGAGATATCCGAGAATGCGATTTTGCGGGTTTTGACCTTTGCTATTGATCATAAGCAGAGCGAGCAAAACCAAGGCGACAAAGACGATGGTGAGCACGAGCATCAGTCCCACCACAGCCCCCAAAGCCATGGTCTCCGGCAAGTTAATAATGCTGGATCGCAGTGCTATGAGGAGAGGCAGGATAATGGCGAGTACCATCAGAATTCCTGCCAAGATCATCTTTGTAGTCTTATTTGAGGTGTTCACTACTTCAAAATGGCGTTGGTTTTTTCTGAGAGTGAAGTAGATCACCACGCTCATTGCCAAGAAGAAGCCTGCATATGCAAGCATCATGATAGGCCTGCCGGTGATCATACCCATTGCGGAAAGAATCGCAATAAATACTACCAGAGACGCGATTTGCTTGATCTTGTACAAGTTATCATTCATGGGAACCTCCCGGATCTTATTCAGCTTCGGCGTTTACCACAAAGCTCAGATTGGCGACAACTTCCTTGTGCAATCTGATCGGCAGGCTTTGTTCTCCCAATTCCTTGATATGGTGTTCCATCTGGACGTTTGAGCGATGAATCTCGATCTGCTGTTCTTTTAGAGCAGTGACGATATCATTCTCAGAAACTGAGCCAAACATGCTGCCATGTTCATCCACTTTGCGGACAAATGTCAGTTTTACAGATGCTATTTTTTCGGCAAGGTTTTTTAGTTCGCCGATCTTTTTTTCTTCGGCTTCTTTAAGATCTTGCTGGATTTGTCCCAGTTTTTTCATGTTTGCGGGAGTGGCATATAGAGCATATTCTCTGGGAATCAGATAATTCCTGGCGTATCCTCTTTTGACGTTTACCACCTCACCTTTATTGCCCATTTTTTCTATGTTTTCGAGCATAATAACTTTCATGCGGTTTTTCCTCCACGTGGTTTATTGCTGTGGCTCATCCATGAATCGGCAAAGCCGTATAGGGTGAGCGGAACAAAGGCGTATATCAGCAAAAAGAACATGATAATGCCTCTGATAATCTTACTTTCAAATACTCTGGCGAGTCCGTTTAACGAAGCGAAGAATCCCTGAATCAAAGGAATCGTGCAGAGTAGGATCATTGCATTGACAAATGTAGCTCTGCCGGATGGCACGAAGTATAGTGGCAAGACAGCCAATATAAGGAAGTTGTAGAAGACGGGAAACTTCATCTCGGAGGCTTTTAATGGGATCTTGATGGTTTTGTGGAAGATCACAAATGATACCAGCAGAGCCGAGATCTGTGCCACGCCCCAGAAGGCAGGCTGCAGATATTTCCATAATCTTGCAGAGAGTTCCATGTATTGTCCGTCCAAGAAGCCCGGCAATTGAGCTTGCATGGTCTGTATCCCTTCTTGATAAATCATATCCAAGACACTGCCAAAGAGCATTGTCCTGACTATAGAATAGAGCATGATCACAAGTGCGGCGGCAAGAAAAGCATAGTTTAGATATTGCGTTTTACGCAAGACTATCAGAAAAACATATGCCACAGCTCCCACACCCAAGATCGCATCGAGCACGATCAGGGGGGTGGTGGGAGAGCTGCCGTCAAAGAGCATGACCAAGAGCGGCACCACAAAAAACGCACTTATGGCGCGTTGAGGTGACACGATCGCCGGTCCCAGCGCTTTGGCACAAAAGAGCATCATCGCCATGATTCCGAAGAATGGGCTGAAGATGGCTATAGCTCCACTAAGAAGGGGCAAGAGAAACATCTACTATTCTACGACGTATGCGATGAGTGCCATCTGACGAGCGCGCTTGATCTCGGTGGTGAGCTTGCGCTGGTGTTTGGCACAGGTTCCGGTGATGCGAGCTGCTTCGATCTTGCCCACATCAGATGTGTATTGACGCATGAGGTCGATGTTTTTGTAATCGATTACCAAGTCTTTATTTGCGCAGAATTTACAATATTTTCTGCGGCCGTACTTTTTCTTTCTATCGCTAAAATTCATGTTATCTCCTAAAATGGTACGTCATCATCAGTGGTGGTGCGGGAGGGCGCATTCTCTTCCGGAGGCAGTGGAGCATCCGGCGAGGCATTGTTGGAGCCATCCTCGCGAGGTTTCCATTCGAGGAAGTGAACTGTGTCCACAGTCACTTCAGTGCTTTTGTGGTTTGAGTTGTTTTGATCTGTCCAATTGCGAGTGTCCAGACGTCCTTCGACGAGCAAGGCACTGCCTTTGTGCGCAGTATTTGCCACCAATTCGGCGGTCTTGCTCCAGGCTATGCAATCGATCCAGCTGGTAACGGTCTGCCATTGGTCGGAGCTGTCTTTGTAGCCTCTGTCAATAGCGAGTGTAAAACGGATCACCGGAGTGCCGTTTGTGGTGAATCTAAGTTCCAGGTCATTAGCGATTCTGCCGCTTCCGATGAACTTATTGAGTCTGGGTAGCCTAAGATCTGCCATGATTCCTCCTATTTTTCGTCACGAGCGACGAACATATGACGGATGAGCTTCTCATTAATGTTGAATTGCTGTTTGACGGCTTTCACAGCGAGGCTGTCCATCTTTAGGTAATTCACATAGTAGTAAGCTTCCTGGAGTTTTTCGATCGGATAAGCGAGTATCCTTTTTCCCCAGGGATCGGTCTTGATGATTTCCGCTCCGGCTTCGCGCAGTTGAGTAAGCAGGGTTTCATTTGCTGCATCAGCTTCGTCATTGCTCAGCTTCGGGGTCAACATTACCATTAGTTCGTAATCCTTAATCATCCTTTTCCTCCTTTGGACTTTCGATTCTGGCGGAGTATCCACCAGAATAGGATTTTTTGTATTGACTGTATTCATTCAACACTGCGTTGAAATCTCGTCTTACGTAGGTATCCAAAAATGCGGATACCCGGTTTATTGTATTGTCATAATTTTCAAGCTCTCCAGGTTCAAACTCTTGCAGGACATATTTATCCACTGGCAAGAAGGCTGAGCGTCCGATGCCGATTCGGATGCGTCTGAGATCCGAGGGTGGCAATACTTCAAAGAGGGATTTGAGACCATTGTGGCCGCCATCACCTCCCCCGCTTCTCACTCTCAGATCTTGGGCATCAAGCTCAATGTCGTCGTGGACAATCAAGCTTTCGGATATCTTCCAGCGCAGCATCGCTGCTCGGAGGGCTTTTCCGGATAGATTCATATAGGTCTTGGGTTTGATCGCTACGACGTGTCTGAAGATCGTATAATCATACAGATCGTCGCTGCTGAATCCCAGATTGTGGGAAGCAGCCCAGCGGTCCAGGCAGATAAAACCGATGTTGTGCCTAGTGTTTTGGTAGCGAGCAGGATGGTTTCCCAAGCCCAGAATCAATCTCATGGATTACCTTATTCAGCGGCTGTGTCGGCTTCAGCTTCAGCAGCTTCTTCTTCACCTTCAGCAGGCTCGACGGTGCTGGCTTTGGCGTGGATCACAACGAGGGTGATGTCATCACTGTCTTTGTATGTCCAGTTACCCTTGGGCAGATCACCGACGTGTTTGGCATCGCCGACTTGCATATCGGTCACGTCCAAATGCAGGCCTTCGGGGATATCCGTGACTTTACATTGCACCTTGATGCTACGTTGGATAATATCCATGAAGCCGCCTTCTTTGGTGCCAACCGGTTCGCCAACATAATTCAAGGGGATCTCGATCTCCATGACGCTGTCAGGATCAAGGACTAAGAAATCCAGGTGCAAGAAGTTTCTTCTGACAGGATGGATCTGCTTGTCTTTGAGGATAGTGTGGTATTTCTTGCCGTTGAGCTCCAGCTCGTAGAAGGCAAGCTCTTTGAAGCTCTTTTTGTAGCACTTCATGAATTCATTGTCCTGCACGGAAAGCTTTGTGGCTTCCACGCCGGCACCGTATACTACAGCCGGGATCATACCGGAAGCTCTGAGCTTGGTAAGATCACTCTTTTTCACGGTGTTTCTGGGTTCAGCTTTTAGAGTAAATATCATTTATTCCTCCATTTATTTACTATCTGAATAACAGGCTTATAGACTCGCCGATGTGGATCTTTTTGATGGCTATTGCCAACATCTCCGCAATCGAGAGTTGTACGATCTTCTTGCAGCAGTTTTTAGATTCACTGAGCTGGATCGTATTGGTGATAAAAAGTTTTTCGATCGGCGAGGCTTCGATGGACTGCACTGCCTTGCCCGAGAGAACGCCATGGGTGCAAGCGGCAAAGATCTTCTTGGCGCCTTGCTTTTGCAGCGCATCAGCTACCTTGATCAAGCTGCCACCGGTGTCGATGATGTCGTCAAAAAGGATAGCAGTCTTGCCGGAAACATCACCGATGATATTGAGCAGTTCGGCCTGGTCGTTGTTTCCGCTACGGCGTTTATCGCCAATGGCAAGGGAACAATTGAGTCTCTTGGCCAAGGCTCTGGCGCGATTTGCGCCGCCGGAATCAGGGGAGACTACGACGATGTCTTCCATCTGCATAATGCTCTTGAAATAGCGAGCAAAAGAAGGGATGGCATAGAGATGATCCACCGGGATATCAAAGAAGCCTTGGATCTGATCTGCATGTAGGTCGACAGTGACCACACGATCTGCTCCGGCAACCGTGATGAGATCCGCGACCAGCTTTGCCGTGATCGGGACCCGGGGTTGATCCTTTTTGTCGCTGCGAGCGTAGGCGTAATATGGGATCACGCAATTGATGCGTTGAGCGCTGGCGCGTTTGAGAGCATCAATGATGATCAAAAGATCCATCAAGCTATCATTGACGGGATAGCTGGTGGGCTGGATCACAAAGACATCTGCTCCGCGGACATTGTCGTTTATCTTCACGAAGGATTCGTCGTTTGAAAACTTGAATAGTTCGATATCGCCTAGCGGGATACCGGCATGTCTTGCCACTTCTTCCGCAAGGGGTCGATTTGAATTTCCTGTGATTAGCTTTAGCTTGGAAAACATTTTTGGTACTCTCTTCGTGATAATGTTCTGGTTATATGGGTGTAAAAACCCAGCTCATGAAAATGCTTTTGGCAATCAGCCAGATCATTTTCGTTATCAAAAATTCCGAAACAAGTGGAGCCACTTCCGCTTAGCATACTCTTTACAGAGCCGAGGCTATCCATTGTGTCCAGGAGTTTGTCGACTTCCGGATACAGCTTCCTTATTCCTGGCTCTAGTCTGTTATACATCGTGGCTATGGGTCTTTTTGGATCAAAAAGCTTTGCCTCGCTCGGAGCCGGGAGCTCCACTGCGCCATAAGCTGTGCCGGCTGAAATCTCAATGCCGGGGTTTACCAGAAGGATCTTATCAATAATGATATCATCCATCGGGCTGATCCTTTCGCCCCGGTTTCCACCAAGGGCGGTTCCGCCTTCCAAAAAGAAATTGATATCACTGCCAAAAATGGCAGCAATCTCGTGCCTTTCTGTGGGACTTAGGTCCAAACGCCATAGCTTGTCCAGGGCGAGAATCGCATTTGCCGCATTTGAGCTGCCACCACCAAGACCGGCAGCGATCGGGATGCGTTTCTCAAGGTATATCTTCACACTTTCCTCAAGCTGATACCTTGATCTTAGGTAGTCAGCAATATGGTAAATGAGGTTGTCTTGCCCATTTAGCTTGGCATTTGAAGACCAAACTATTGGGGGGGCGCTTTTTGTCAAAGAGAATCTGAGATTATCAAAAAGGTCAATACCGCATAATACGGTATTGACCTGATGATAACCACTCTCAAGGCGATCTAATACCTCAAGAAATAGATTTATTTTTGCGTAAGAAACGGCTAACATTATTTCTCTGCTTTTTGGGGATCTCGTCGCCGTAGTAATAGTAATAGTAATAGTAATAGTAATAGTAGTTCTGCTTGCTATAGTACTTCTGGACGTAGATTCCATTGACGATGATTCCATCGATCTTGGCGTCGATGTTTTCCATGAGTTCCTTAGTGCGTTTGATGATGCCCTTATCAGTCTGACCACAGCGCACGACCACAAAGGTCATGTCGACTTTCTTGGTCAAGATCAGGGCGTCGGTCACAGCGATCACAGGAGGAGTATCAAAGAGAATGAAGTCATACTCTTTCTTAAGCTCTGAGATCATAGTGTCAAAGCGGGGAGATGCGATCAATTCTGATGGATTGGGTGGCACAAAACCACTGGTCACGATGTCCAGATTCAGGATCCCGGAAGGCTTGACAACCTCGGAAATCTTTATCTCAGAATCGATCAAGAAATCGCTGGAGCCATTCTCTTTGTCGAGAGCAAACTTGCTGTGAATGGTGGGGCGGCGCATGTCCATGTCTACCAAGACTACTTTGGAATTCATCTGCGCCAAAGTGATGGCAAGATTTGCAATTGACGTGGATTTACCCTCTTTAGGGCCGGATGAGGTGACCAACAAAGTGGTACTGCCTTCCACTTTACGCGCCAAAATATTTGTGCGTAAGGTCCTATATGCTTCTGCTATGGGTGATTTGGGAGCATAGTGCGAGACCAATTGCTGCATCACAAAGTGCATCGAGCGAGTAAGCTGCTCCCGATTTTCGCCATCGGCCTTCTCTATCATCTCGTTGAACTCAGCCAACTTAGCTTCAGCTTCGCGGATAGTGGGGATCGTGCCCATTATCGGAAGACGGACATAGCTCTCCATGTCATCCAAAGTGCGGAGTTTATTGTCTAGGGAGTGAACGAGGAAGGCTGCTCCGACTCCAAGACCGAGACCAAGGATGATTCCCACGAGAATGTTCATCGGGACCCTAGGTTTGATCGGTGATACCGGGCGAGTAGCTTGGTCGATGATCCTGATATTGCCTACTTTTGCTTGTTCGGCAATCTTGGCATCTTCATACTTCTCCATCATCATACCGTGGATCTTGCTATCCAAGATCATGTTTCTGGAGAGTCTGGCAAGCTCCAGCTCGGTGTTTGGCAAAGAAATGATTCGCTGCTCATAGATCTCTTGGGTCTGCTCCAAGCCTTCAACTCTGGTTCTGGACAGCTCAAGATCTATGTTTGCCTGGATCATGCGATTGATGAGATCAGCACGCAGAGTAAGCGGATCATTGCCGATGGATACGTTAACCAGCTTGCGCACTTCCCGGTCAAGATTTGTACGAGCATTTTCCAGCTCGCGATTGAGCAGAAGGATCTGAGGGTGATCCAAGGGATATTCATTCTTGGTGATAAGCTTGGTGATGAGACCTTGAGTCTCTACGACCTGCTTTCTGAGCTCTTCGATAAAGGGAACCTTGATGAGGTTGTCGATATTGATCAGGAGTGAATCTTGCTCACTTAGCTGACGAGTGATAATCTCAAGGGATCTGGCATGCACCGCCTGTTCCGTGAGCGCCATCTCGATCATGGATTCGAGCTCAGTACTTTGCTCAATAAGCTTGGTAGTCTCCGTAGTAAGCTCCGTGAGCCGGTTTAGGTTTTTGAATTCCCTAAGGTCATTCTCTGAGGCTTGAAGACGGCGACTGATGGCATCCAGCTGAGTCTCCAAAAACTCCCTAATCGTGGTATACTCGAGACGAGCATGCTGAGTATTTTGCTGCTGAATAGCTTCAGTAATGGCGTTCACTGCGACCATCGCTTCCGTTGGACTGGTAGATTCAATGCCGATTGTGAGGATATCCGTATCCCGTTTGGATTCGACTTTTACAACGGCAAGGCCTTCGACCGGATTCTCACGAGATGCCATGGGAAACAGATCCCAATCCGGATATTTCTTCATGATCTCCCAAGCTAAAGTAAGAGTAGGCCTACTCTTGATCAGCTCTATCTGATTGTTGATCGCATTTCTTCCCATTCCGGATGAAGCTATCAATAGAAAGTCTGCTCCAGTCTTTTGGTCTTCCAGTAGAATCCGGGCTGAAGCTGAGTAGATCTTGGGCTGACGGGCCGTATAAAAGATGGTGCCTACCATGACCAACACAAAGACCAGCACCACCAAATAGCGATACTGCAGCACAATACGAATATAATCGCTAAGTTTTATCTCATCTTGTAGTTCTTGATTATGAATCTGATTTTCCACTTTTGCCTTCCTTGGAGATTATAGACCTGAGACCAAATTGTACACACTCAGTGCGATGGCTGCTTTTGAGAGGAAATCTGCCACTCGAGAGAAAGCATAGAAAATCGTGCCTGACACGACTATCGTATCTCCCGGTTGCAAGGCCGGAATCAGCTCTGTATCACCCGTTTCCAGATATTCCTTAAAATTTACCCAAAGGACTTTCTCGCCTTCAGCTATTGGGCGAACGATTCGGATCTTGGTGAGTTTGGCATCTTCGCGAGGCCCACCCGCCAAAGCCAATAGAGTAAGAAAATCCGTATCATCCGGCACTACATACAAACCCGGTTTTGCCACTTGACCCAATATATAGGTATTCATCTTCAGCTTTTCCACGCCACTCCGAGCCCCATCAAAGGTATATGCCGAGATATTACTCGTGGGCGTGAAGCTTGCAGATGTCTGAGCAAATATTGTTAAACTAATACTGATCAATAAGATCGCAAACAGAATCTTCTTCACAATTTCCTCTTTTGCATTTTATGTAAAAATCCTCAGCTTGACAATGACGTCAAGCTTTTTCTCTTTGATATCCAAGCCGGCGGCTCGGGAATTCTATATACAAATCCATGGACATCGGTCATGGTGCGACGATGAAGATCCGTTCTTCGGATTTTGAGCCCATATTCATCTGGTTGAGATCATCATAATCAAAGTAATCCACCCTCCATCTCAATACGTCTCCGGGATTAATAGGATGCTCAGGATCTACTATGACCGGAAACGACATCTGCAGTGGATCATCTTCCAAGCCCAAATACAGATCCCCGTGCCATATTAACTGCCTGTGATGATTCCAGACCAATACTCGATAAAATCCCGTCCTGTCGTCTGCCCGATGCCATTGAAAATCAAGATTCTCGATATCGACCGTAGCCCCATGATCCGGTCCCACTAAAAATGCTTTTGCAAGAAGGGCATATGAGACTGTGTCCGACACAGAGCTGTTGCCCGCTACATCAAAGAGCTCTATGAAGTATGAATACCAGACTCTTTCCACGAGAGGTCCTTGATCCAAGTAGCTATGCATATTGGCAGGGATCTGATCAATCTCGATGGGATCGGGATCAATGTCAGAAAAGCGGAAAATCTTCAAGTGGCTAAGATCGGTATCGATAAATGGCTCCCACATGATGCGCATCTGATCGCCATCGGGAACCGTGTCTATGCCGTTGTTTTCATCCGTTATTTCCATCCACGCATCATCGATAAAGATGTCCGGATCTCCCGGAGTGCCAAGATGGGGGATCATCGTTGGGCGCACCGGGGGAGTATTGTCCACATTTGGACTATCCTCTCCTGAGCATCCAATCAAGATGATCATTGCCAGAGCAAAAAGTGCGAGATATCTCATGCTTCCTCCTAAAAGCTGACCCTCAGGCCGAGCCGATTGCTGATGCCGATTGGATTTGTGATCAAGGCATAGTCCAAAAAGACTCCGTACACCTTGAGGCTGGCACCGCAGCTGAAGTTTTTGTCATAAACGCCCAATCTAAGATTGGCTTTTTCGTCATAATTCCAATCCAAGCCATAGTGACTGGTCCCTTCATAAACATAGTCATAGTCATATGCCAAGATCAGGCTGCTCTTCAGGGATGGGATGGGTTGGTCCAAAGCAATGCCAAATTTCGTATTAAAGAGCACTTCGTCCTTCATCTCGCTCTGTGTATCCCAAGTGATGGTCGTTCCTGCCACATCCTGGAAGTTTATCCCGATGTGAAGATCGCCAAAGTCGTCTTGATCAAAGAGCACCGCCATATCTGTGCGCAGCTTCATGCCCAGATCCAGACCAGTTCCTGATCCGAGATTGTCCATGATCCGTCTTTGGATGAACTTGACGTTGCCGCCCAGACCCAGTTCAAAGGGAACTTCAAAGAATTGCCAGCCCATGTTGGCGCCAAACTTCAACCTTTTGGAAAAGGCAAACTGATAGAGATCGTCGGTCGATCTAAATGTCCCGTCCGGAATCCCGGGAAGGTGCAGATTGAGATTGTTGATGCGCTCATCCACGTTTGTCCCGATCAGATATCGTTCATCAAATCTGGGGATGTCATTCACCGTCAGGCGAGTAACATTAAAGGCTATGGACACATCATTTGGCAGCGGCTGCACGTAGCTCAGATGATCGTAACTGGCAAGATTCCTATACAAGAATGCATGCATCAAAGAGATCTCAGATTCGCGGATCTGGGAGAGACCGCCGCTATTCCAATAGATGGCGGAGCCATCGTCTGCCAAAGCGGCAAAAGCTCCTCCCATTCCCAAAGCTCGAACCCCTGCGCCGATCATCATAAAGTCTCCGGCATATCTCCCGGCGTGCGCAAAGCTTACGAGCGCAGAAATCATCAGACATATGAGGATAATCTTTTTCATCTTCTCCTCCTCCCTATCTCAAGATCGCCATTTTCATGGTTTTCTCAATCTTCTTGCCGCCCTTTCGCGCAACAACTTTGTAGAAATATGTGCCGTTTGCCAGAGTATAGCCCTGCTCATCCGTGCAATCCCACGCATAGACAGTGCGAGGATACTCATGATATCCTACTCCTGTGGGGAGATTGCGGAAGGTCCTGACCAAACGACCACTAATGGTATAGACTTTTATCGTGACCTCATCGGCAGTATCGGTGAGGATGTAGGTAAATCTCGTGCGTCCATCATTTCTGGGATCTTGGGCGTGTCCCACAACCGGATTGGGGTAATTTGCAATATTGACTATATCAAAGCGGTCGTTTACGATAAACTGTATCTCCCGTGTCATGAAGTTCCCGTTTAGATCTCTGCAGTCCACTTTGAGCTCGTGATTGCCTCGTCCGAGCGCCAGCTGATATTTGATGGGTACACGGTTTATGTTTTCCCGATTGATGGATATCACATAGTCCGCCTGAGGCACTTCTACCCCATTTAGAAAAAGCTTGATGGAGTCATCAATGACATCGATTCCGTTTGCATCGCTTAAAAGCAGCGAGATGATGCCATTGCCTGCCACATAGCCCCCAACGGTGAATTCCTGATCTTCGACATTCACGTCCACCGATGGCAGTCTGTTATCAGCATTGTTAAAAACGCTGAAGATCCCCTCGCGGTTAACTTCAAAACTCACAGTGTTATCTGCCACAGAAATGTGTCCGCCATGCAAGACCCATTTGTCATATTCGCTGTTATAACGATAGATCTTGTAGTTTGGCTGAGCCTTTTGCTCTTTAGCATCAGGAGCCGGCGGCAGATAGCTAAAGCTCAGCTCGATTCGCCTAGCTCCCTCAAAAAATCCCAGTGAGTCCACCAAGCTGCTGTCCAAGATCCTGATTTCATATGGCACTGAGATCTGATTCTCGCTGCCGGGATCAGGATTTTGCAAAGCTGTCGGCAATACATCGGGTTGATTGTTCGGCAGGATCTGAGCCAAGCTGTTGACCGAGACCCCAAGATTCCCGCTCGCGACAAATCCCGGAGGGAAGATGCACTCCAGATTACCATCAATGCTGCTGACTGTGCCGCCGGCAGCGTCGATGCTATGATAGTTCATCGGCAGATCTAGCGAGATATAGTTGTTTGTATTCACAAAGAAATCCCACTCCGCAAATGCTGCCATCACGTTCACGCGCGCCTGCAAAGTATAATATCCCGGGGGGATACCTGATATGTCGATGCTATCCCATCGCTCTTCATTTACTTCCAATGGTTCAAAATCCTGAGTGGAAAACTGGGTGTAGCCCAGCTCCCCTTTATGCCGATAATACAGACGCAAGTCCGTCATTATCGATGCCGCATTCCCTACATTGGTGGATTTTATATCGAGTTGTAAAGTGGTATTTCCCGGATCTAAAACTATGTCTGTCAAGACCAGATCGGGACCCGCAATCTGCAGAAATTCCAAAGCTGACTCATAGCGATTGTCCTCACTATCCACCATGATGTATTTGAAAAACAACTCTTTGGCAGTGCCATACCGGCCGAGGCTTTGCGTCGTGATCCAGACATTTTCCTCTTCGGAAAGCTCCATGGGTAGATCCACCCAATTAATAATCCATTGTCCTTGGCTGAGTAGGCTATCGGTTCGCACAGTACAATAGATATCCACGATGGGATTGGGACTGAAGATCTCTGCCTTAAACAGGGTCGAATCAAGATATGACGGCTGTTGAGGGACAAAGTCCAAATGACTGATCGCCGGACGACCCACTGCATAAGCCGCGCGCCCCACATATTCTTTTTGGGGAGAATAGCCTGCCACCAAGATCTTGTTTGTATAACTACCTTGATTGGCAGGGATGCTGTATTCTGCCGAAAACTCACCATTGATCACCGGCAAGTCATAGGGGACATTGACGACTTTCTCGTTTTTGTTCATGATATACAAACGCGCCGCTGATACATCTTGCGGGAAGCTTGCCTGAACTTGAAGCACTTCTCCCTCGGATGGATTGGGATTGACTGCTGCAACTTCTTGATTGTCAATCGGTCTGTTAAAGCGAATCAGAGGATCGCCAATATACGCCGCCCCATCGGTGAGAGCATATCTGGCAGCCGGAGAATCCGTTGTGGTAAAAAACCTTGCCAGAGTAAAGACATGTGCTTCGCCAAGTGTGGGGAAATCATGCTGAAATGCTGCCTCGCCAAATGCCAAGCCCCAGTCCTCATCCTGCAAAAGATATCCCAAGCCGGTAAAGCCCAATGCCGCGATGGCACCCTTGTTTGGAGTGTTCACCAAGGCTTCTGAGATGGAATTGGCACCGTTTGTGTCAAAGGCAGACGCGTAGCATGCCAAAGACAAAAAGACCGGATAGGCTTGATTGTTTAGTGTAGCCACATCATTGAAGTTAAAGAGGTTATAATCCGCCCAGACCCTTCCGCCACCATGCCCCATAAACTGAACAAACTGTGTGCCGCTATTGATTGCGTCCTTGAGGTTGAAGGTTCCGCCAAAATAATCGCTGCTCACGGTCTGAGTCGAGGTATAGACTCTGCTGACGCGATAGGATTTTGGCACGACCTTTCGTCTGATGCGCTCGGATTGCTGCGAAAAGATGTCATGGGAATCGTCAATCTTGCCACCGGCTGTGAAGGTGAGATGGCTGTTCCAAAGGCGATTGGTGAGCAGGTTTTCCCGATACTGGATTGCCTTAGCCGCGTAATCCAAGATTTGATCTTCTCGCCAGACATTGAGTCTTGCAATCACGATATCCGGGATGGTGTCATCTCCCACTATGCAGGCATACCAATTGTCACTGGCGGTCGCGCCATGCTTGTTAGTCCAAGTTTTGCGCACGGGGATCTTGTTGTAGATCCTGCTGGAGCTGTTATCTCTGGTGTCAGCTACTCCTTCACCCAAGAGAATCACGTGAGAAAGGCTTGGCGTGCCCCAGTTGTTATAGGCATATCGCAAGAAATCCTTGATGGATTCTGCCGATACAATGCCATGATTGAACTCATCATATATATCCTGAACATCCACTATTTTGACGCTATGTTCTTCTGATTGCCAAAGATCGACCAGCTGCATTGTGCCTTCTGCTTCCATAAACTCATATGGAGAGATCACCACCACATTTGCTGCGTGCATGGGATTTCTTAGATCAGAAGGGATGTTCAAGCGAAAAGCTTTGGGTCGCTTCTTTGAAGACTCTTCCACGGCATAATAGCGCACTGCTTGTGATGACACACTATCTTGCATGCTCACTGTCCAGGGAGCTCCGCCATCCACGCTAAAGGGCTCGATCTGCAAATTGCTAAACACACTAGAGCCGATCTTGTAGACCGAGACATTGGGAGATGAAAAGCCTTCTAGCTCAAACTGATATAAGCCATTGGGGCGATCCGACGGCTTGCTAAACTTCATATAGTCTCTGCTTGTGCGATATTGACGCCAATAGGTCAGCTGAATGTAGTCAAGCAAAACTTGCTCCCTATCTCCGGATACGGTGTTACCCGGGAGGCTGATATAGACTTGGTTTGTCCCATGCCTCAAAAACGTATTGATGATCGGGGCTCGGTTTTCAAAAATCTTCTCGGTCTGCCCGACCCAAGTGTGGCTGTTGACCATGGCTTCATTGAGCCTGATGGTGGCCTCATGATCAAATTGCCCTTGTTGGATGCCGTCAAAATAGCTAAGACCATGCAGAGCGATCTTAGCCTCTGTTGTCCGGATCCGACTGTCAATGGGATATTCCAGCTCTATCGGCACGATTTCCAGATTTGGAGCCGTAATCCTGCGCCAAAACCAGACGTCTTCCTTGTAAAACTTAGGATCAAAGTTTGTCCATCCCCGCCCAAGCTTATCGCTTACCAATTGCTGTTCAAAGTGAACCGTCTCCTGATAGGCATCTGCCAGATAATACTGCAAAGGATTGCTATTGATCAGGCCGCCATTTTCCACAACCATGCGAGCGCCATAGCCATCTACCAGCCTCAGAGTGTAGACATTCTCCGACGTAAAGTCATCATAATAGCCCGTATCCCCATAATGCCGATCTCCAAAAAATTCAAAGTAGTCATGACGATCAAAGCTGCCATCATTCTCGCCTACAAAATGAATGGGGATCTGTCCATATTCATCCCTGAGTTCCAATCTTCTGGGGTCCACCGTGTCGATATCCCAGCTCATATCCATGCCCAAAGAATCGGTCATCTCTGTGATCAGATCCTTCAGATCTTGATAGCCCACCTGATAGATGCCTTCCGCATCCACGATGATTTGAATCTCGGAGATAAGGTTCAGGGATTTTTCTGGGGGCTGATAATCTGAAGATCTTTGTCTTTGTTTCCGCCAAGATTTTGAACTGGCATTGTTGATAAAAAAGGCATCCGCAGCCTGATCTATGACATTACTGCTTAGCATCCAATCCGGATTTGAGCTCTTGCTTCCCGCCAAGCTCACCGCGATCTCAAGAGCGTCATGCACCACTATCTCTTGATTCCCGGCAGCGTATTGGAAGGGATAGATCCTAAGAGTGACAAATCTCCGATCCCCCACAAAAGCGGGCTCAGACAGATCCATGATGGATGCCGGATGGAGATCTTTCCGGCTATAGGCAGCAAAGTCTCTTTTGTGATGATAGATCTGCTCGCCATCCACAAGATCCATAGTCGGCACAGGCCCGAGATTGATCCCCCCGATTCGCGACTGATTGGAGCTTTGGATCACTGCTGAAGCATGACCATCGATGGGGATAGCAATTGGCACAGAAAAGACCCTGATCTGAGGAAAGCCTTCCTCAGAGCTGTAGGAACCTTCATCCATGATGATCCTATCATAGTCCCTGCCTTCAAACTGATACTTTTCTATCTGATACTCAGGCATTTCAAATCTTAGGATCAGCATATCAGCAGTTTCACTGACCAAGCTGATGGGATTTGCCAAGCCCAATATGGGCAGAACTAATAGTATGACAGCGAGATATCTTTTCATCACGACTCCCTTAGAACAACTGATTGTTTCTTTGACCGATGTCTCTTCGATACACCTTATCCGGGAAATCGATTGCATCCATATCCCGATAGACAGCCTCTCTGGCTTCTCTTGCACTTTCAGCAACTTTCACGAGCGCCAAGACACGCCCGCCTGAGCTTTGCAAGCCGGATTCGCCTTCGCAAACTCCCGCATAAATAACATTGGATTCGATATCTGGAACACTGATTGGGATCCCTTTGGGATAAGAGCCCGGATAGCCAGGAGCTGCGGCGACGACTGCAATGGCATGCGCGCTTTTCCAACTGAGCTTTTGATTTCTGATCTTGTGATCAATGATAGCACTACAAAGCTCCACAAAGTCCGTCTCCATAAGTGGCAAAACCACCTGTGTCTCAGGATCTCCAAAACGGCAATTGAACTCAATAACTTTGGGTCCTTCGGGAGTGATCATGAGTCCCAAATACAAGACTCCTTCATATGGGATGCCTTCATCGCGCATTGCCCTTAGCACCGGCCTCAGGATCTCACCCTCGATGTTCTTGCGATATGCCTCGGCTTCCGGAATCGGGCAGATTGCCCCCATCCCGCCGGTGTTTGGCCCTTTGTCACCATCATAGAGCTGCTTATGGTCCTGTGAAAACAGCGATGTCACAAAATCCGTCCCATCACAAAAAGCAAAGAGCGAAGTCTCCCACCCGGTCAAAAATTCTTCCACCAAGATGCCATTCCGTCCCGCTTCTTGACCAAAGAGTTCTACCGATGCCCTTACCAGATCAGATTCATCTTCACAGATGATCACCCCTTTGCCTGCCGCAAGTCCATCAGCCTTCAGCACGATCGGAAAGCTAAAATCCTGCATGCATTGATCCAGCTCCACTGCGCTCTGGACAAATCTATAGTTTGCCGTCGGCACCTCATATTTTTGCATGATGCGCTTCGCAAAGGCTTTGGATGTTTCCAGCTGAGCAGCCGCTTGAGACGGCGCTAGGACTCTTATATCATGCTCTCTCAAAAAGTCCGACAAACCCTCAAAGATGGGCTGTTCAGGCCCGACAAAGACCATTCCGATACCCTCTGCTTTTACATAGTCCAAAATCTGTCTCCGATCAGCTAATGCGACACACTCATATTCCTTTGCTATTCCGGCATTCCCGGGGCTAACTACGATCTTGGAGCATTGGGGACTGCGCTCAAAAGCTTCCGCAATCGCATGCTCCCTTCCTCCGCTTCCAATGATGAGTATCTTCATATCTCTTTTCCTTGTAACAATTTAATAAGTAACAGCATGGCAGATTCAGCTGATTTGTGACGTATGCCTGCCCGATCTCCAAAGAGTAGGAGTTTCTTGTGAAAGACTCTGTCTTTGATGCAAAAAGCCATATGAACTGTTCCGACCGGCTTCTTTTTGCTTCCGCCATCGGGACCGGCAATCCCCGTAATCGAGATCGCCACATCGCTGTGACACAGATCCCGGACGCCTTTTGCCATAGCAATCGCTGTCGCTTCGCTCACGGCTGAATTCTCTTGAAGATCTTCTACCTTCAAAAGCTCTTCTTTGAGACTATTTGCATAGGATACCACTCCTCCCAAAAGACTCTTTGAAGCCCCGGGAACTTCTGCCAGATAGGCTTGCATGAGCCCGGCAGTGCAGGATTCTGCCGCAGCCAAGCTAAGATTTTGGGACTGAAGAAGGTCAAGAAGCACCGACGCCGGGCTATCGGCATCCACTCCCCAGATGTATTCTCCGGCTCTATCCATCAGGATAGATTCCGCGTGGGCAAGCGCTTTGCTGTCGGAGCTGATCAACCTGAGATCCACCCTCCCGCTCTGGGGGAGCCATGCCAGATCCACTTCCCTGGGTAGATCGTTCTTATGGATGATCTCCGCCAAGGCTGATTCTGCGATGCCAAAGCTATGCAAGGTGCGTTGATTAATGCCTCTTAGGTCAGCAAATTCTCTCCCCAGCCGTGGGGCTATGTGTTTGTTATAGACATGCTTCATCTCGATGGGAACGCCTTGCAAGGCAAAGAAGATCTTGCTTGAATCGCGAAAACATAAGCCGGGCGCGGTTCCCATCTCATTGTTCAAAACCTCAAATCCGCGTGGGACCATAGCTTGATTTCGATTGATCTCAGCGATCTTCATGCCCCTTTGGGAAAAGCTCTTTTGGATCTCCCCCCAAATCTCAGGATCAAAATCCAGCTCTTTGCCAAAGAAGTCTGCGATAGCGCTTTTAGTGACATCATCTTCGGTCGGGCCCAAGCCCCCGGTGGAGATCACCAGATCATATCTCTCCCAAGATCTTTTTAGAGCAGATTCGATTTCTGCCTTCTCGTCCTTGACAGTCAGAGCTTCGCGGACATCTATGCCCACCCTGGTAAGCTCATTTCCCAGCCACGCGAGATTGCTATTGAGCGTCCTGCCCAAGAGAATCTCATTGCCGATAGTAATAATGCCCGCTCTTACACTCATGGATCAATAGGATTTGGCGAAGATTACGCGTTCGTGGGATGTTTTTCCACAAGCGATGCACTGCCCTTCTTCGGTCTCTTTTTCAAGGGGGATGCAGCGAATGGTGACTTTGAGATCTGACTTGATCTGCTCTTCACAAGCGGGATCGCCACACCAGTGAGAATGGGCAAATCCGCCATGTATCTCCGGTTTGTTTTTATTCTTGGCTGTAAAGAATTTATAAAATTCATCCTTGGAATCGATCTTCACCGTGTTTTCCTCGCGGAATGCCAGTGCTCGTTGATAATATGCGTCTTGGATCTCTGCCAAAGTGGAGAGGCAATATTCTTTAAGATTCTGAAGCGGAACGCTCTGTTTGTCGCGCGGCTCTTTGTCTCGTCTTGCCACCATCACGGCTTCTGAAGCGATGTCGCGCGGGCCGATCTCAATGCGTAGTGGAATTCCTTTTTTGATCCAATGCCAATTGCGCTCACTTCCGGTCAGATCCCGATCATCTAGCTCAGTATAGATCCTTATATCTTCCCAATATTCTTTTTTGAAGAGCTCTATGACTTTTTGGCAATAGTCCATGACAGCGGCTTTTTCTTCTTCATCGCGATAGATGGGGATGATCGCCAGATGGGAAGGTGCGATCTTGGGAGGGAGCGCCAGGCCATTGTCGTCACTATGTGCCATGATCAATGCACCGATCAAGCGGGTGGAAACTCCCCAGGAACTCGTCCAAGCATACTCCATCTCGCCTTCACGATTTTGATATTTGATCTCTGATGCTTTGGCAAAGTTCTGCCCCAAGAAGTGAGATGTGCCGGATTGCAAAGCTTTCCTATCCTGCATCATGGCCTCGATGCAAAAGGTGTCCACCGCCCCCGGAAATCTCTCACTTGCTGTCTTCTCACCCTTTAACACAGGGATCGCGAGATAGTCTTTGGCAAATTCTGCATAGACATCGAGCATCTTGCGTGTCTCATCCATCGCCTCTTCGGAAGTCTCATGGGCGGTGTGTCCTTCTTGCCACAAAAACTCTGCGGTTCTCAGAAACAAGCGAGTGCGCATCTCCCACCTCACGATGTTCGCCCATTGATTGATTAAAAGCGGGAGATCACGATAGGAATTTACCCAACGTGCAAAAGATGCTCCGATGATGGTCTCACTGGTGGGGCGGACGATGAGCGGCTCTGTGAGCTCTCCTGCCACCTTGAGCCCTCCGGCGGCATCATCCTCCAAGCGGGAGTGAGTGACTACCGCACATTCCTTGGCAAAGCCTTCCACATGCTCGGCTTCTTTCTCAAAATAGCTTTTGGGGATAAAGATCGGAAAGTAGGCATTGCGATGCCCCGTATCGCGAAACATCCCGTCCAAAGCACGCTGGATGTTTTCCCATATTGCATAGCCCCATGGCTTGATCACCATGCAACCACGCACGTCACTGTTCTCTGCCAAATCAGCAGCTTTGATCACTTGCTGATACCACTCTGCATAGTTCTGATCTCTGGTAGGTTCTATTGCGGTTCGTTTTTGTTTACTCATTTAATCTCCATTATATTTGCCTGATTACCAAGATTGGCCAAAGCCGCTTTCTGTCAATATTCTTTAGCTGCTCCCCGAACCATTTATTGTCAAAACCCTAGCCTGGATACCCATCTGAAGATTGAGGACTTTTGGGTGAGAGCCCTATTTTCTTGTATTGCAGAAATATGAAGCTGACAGATGCTGTTGAGAATTATCAATTAAGAGGATGCGGCGTCTTCTGCTAGATTCCGGATAAGCCTCACTACGTTTGACTTTCCGGAATGACTAATGTAGGGCTGATAGTGAAGATATGGAATGGCAAATCTAGGGGTGGTGGAGAGGACAGAAACTTGCGCAAAACTCCAGCACTCCAGCACTTCGGTACGCATAACGCCTAACCCGTAACCCCAACACTCCAAAACCAAATCATAAGAATCAGTCATATCAGTTGAATCTGCGTTCTATGCTCATTGACCTATGGCGCTAAAAGCGACACGATTATTCTGAATCCTCAATTCGATTTGCCGCGTAGTGGCCGCTAACGACGACCCCTAATTGTAGATCGTAGATCGTAAATCGTACATTGTACATTCGATTTTCGGCGTAGCCGCAAATCGCCTAAGTCCTTATTTTCTCACTACTTGCTTACTCGACCGGTGAGCGACCGGTGAGGAAGGCATGAGCACGCCCTATTTAACAAGCACTTAGCCGTAGCAAAATGGTATTCATGGAGCCTTTTTGGTTACCCTGATCAGTGCTCGGTCTCAATATTCAGATACTCCACAAAATAGCTGCGCGATTTTGCGGGGCCCTGAAGCTAAGCGAGGCGAAGATGATAGGCGGCTGCTTTAGCTGCCGTGTTTTCAGCAGCTCGAGTTTAGGAATATAGATGATCTCCGGTCGGCTTTAGCCACCGGCAAAACGCAGAGAAGTTGGAGTTTTTGAGATTCCGGATAAGCCTCACTCCGTTCGACTTTCCGGAATGACGAATGTAGGGCTGGAGCTTGGCATCCATAATAATGACGAATGTAGGGCTGGAGCTTGGCATCCATAAT
>CALGPA010000116.1 GCA_937960795.1 uncultured bacterium
GCCGCGCCAACTACGAACTAAGAACTACGAACTAAGAACTACGAACTAAGAACTAAGAACTAAGAACTCTCTAAGTCCTTATTTTCTCACCGCTTGCACGCTCGACCGGTGAGCGACCGGTGAGGGGGGCATGAGCAGCCCATATTTTGCAAGCATTTACAAGACTGTTCTGATAAGAATCTGCACTGAATAATCCAGCTTACAGATCGAGATCATTCATCTGAATATCCCCTTTCTTGATCTGCAGATTTTAGGTGAAGGATGCGGCGTAAAAGCTGGGCTTATGCTCAAAAATGAGATAAAATATCAACAAACAATAAATACCTGTTTTGTAAATACTTAAGTTCCTTGTCATGGATTTTGCTACAAATACAAGCCGGTTTATAGTATCAAGTTTTGCAAGTATCTACCGACAAGTGTGTAAAACAAGCACTCTATAGTCTTGTCTTTTCGCTGCTTGACAAAAAACGGGCTCGGAGATTTTCTTCATTTGGAAGTAGTAATAAGCTTTCGAAGCAAGCCAAGCTGTTTGATAGACAGGGATTAAGAAAGTGATTGTGGATAAGTCGTGGATAACTATCAGGTTATTAATTGGCGGCTTTCTCGTTTTTGTTTTTATATCTTTAATTATCAATATCTTATGCTTTTGCGCTCTGGATATCGGTGCTTCAGGCTTGTGTGTGGATAAAAAAACTCTAATAAGGATAAAAATATGGATCAGGATATTTGGCAAAACATTCTGGATAAGCTGGAGCAGAACATCAATGAACAGAGTTTTAAGACCTGGTTTTATGATACCAAACTCGTTGATATGTCCGACAAACAGCTCACGATCCGAGTGCCTACGCAGTTTAGTGCGAATTATTTGAATCAAAACTACAAGGATGTGCTTTCGGAGATTTCATTTAGTCTTTATGCCAGAAAGTATGAGATCCTCTTTATCACCCATCCATATCGTAAGCCCAGTGAAAAGGGAGATATGCCGGATTATAGCGAGAAGCGTGTGAGTCTCAATGCTCAACTCAATGATCGCTATACTTTCGAAGAATTTGTGGTGGGAAAAAATAACAACTTTGCATATTCAGCCGCCAAGGCTGTGGCAGAAAGTCCCGGATATACCTACAATCCGCTCTTTATCTATGGTGAAAGCGGCATGGGCAAGACTCACCTGATGCAAGCTGTGGGCAATTTTGTACTCAAGGAAGGGCGAAATTGCAGCATCTATTACACCACCAGTGAGGCTTTTACAAACGAGATGATCGATAGCATCCGCAGCAATAAAATGCCGGATTTTCGGGCGAAATTTCGCAAAGTAGACCTACTCTTGGTAGACGACATCCATTTCCTCTCCCGCAAAGAAGGTACACAGGAGGAATTTTTTCACACGTTTAATGCCCTTTTTGACAACAAAAAACAGATTGTGCTCACCTCAGACAGACCCCCAAAAGACATCCCGGATCTCGAGAAAAGGCTGGTAACTCGCTTTGAAAGCGGGCTTTTGGCGGATCTGAAGAATCCGGATTTTGAGACGCGTGTCGCCATCCTACGCAAAAAAGCAGAGCCGGAGAACATTATGCTATCCGATGATGTGATCAATTTTATCGCCGACAAGATCAGCTCTTCTGTCAGAGCCTTGGAAGGCTCCCTGATCCGAATCCTAGCTTTTGCGTCGTATAACAAGCTCAATCCCGAGGATATCGATCCCGATATGGCTCATGGCATCTTGGCGGATATGATCTCAGAGGTGAGCCGAGAGATCAGCCTGGACGCTATTACCACCCAAGTCTGTAGAATGTATGAGCTGAGCCGAGAACAGCTCATGGACAAGAGCAGAAAGCCCCTGGTGGCGTTTCCAAGACAGGTGGCAATGTATCTGGCAAACCTGCTCATCCCCTCTCTCTCTCTGAAGGAAATCGCCGAGTACTACAATAGGAAAGACCATACCACTGTGCTCCACGCCAAAAAACTGATCGAGAATCAATTTCGCGATGATGAAAAATTCCGCTCTTTGGTGGAACTCATGATCAAGAACTTAAGAAAATAGGAATTGTGAAAAGTGTATCATCCAGAGCTCAGAGCATCTCTCAGAAGCCACTATCAAAGGGCTTTCCCCCGTATTATCCACAGACTTATCCACAGATGTGCATGGTTTTATGTGGATAAGCGTGGAAAACTTGTGTACAAAGGATTTAGGAGTACTTTTTGTGGATAACAGGTGGATAAAGTGCTTGGGTTATACACAAGTTATCCACAGCCAAGCCGGGGCGCTAAGTCACTGTGAAAAACGGTCGGAAAAGAAAAAGCTTGACTAATTATCTACATATACACATAGCCTACTACAATTACTAATTTACAAAATCTATTTTAAATAGGATAAGATATATGAATTACCGCTTCCTAATATTCGCGCTCTTGGCATCTCTGATCATGCTCACGGGATGCACCAAGAAAGATAACCTAACAGGGACCAATTGGGCAGATCTGAGCATGCAAAGCTTTGAGGATGCATCAGGGATCATTACCGGTCATAGTTTTCCTGCGGATTCTCTGATAAGTGTTAGCACAAACAGGAAAAATCTCTTGGTGGGAAATTGGCAGGGATCATCCGCAAAGAGCATCTTGCGCTTTACAAACCTGCCGGCGGATAGCACTCTGGCGGCTTATCACGAGATCAGAGAGCTCTATCTGGATCTCATCCTGCAAAGATCCAGCAGAATTGAGCGGGGTCCGGTCACTTTGAACTTCTACAAGGTAAACAGTGGATGGGCAGCCAGTCCGGATACGCTAAGCTTTGAGGATTATACTCATATTCCCCAAGCGACGACCGTGATCGATCGGCAGATCACCGCCAGCGACACAGTGTCCGTGCCTCTACCCTATTCTTTGATTCAGGCTTGGCAGGCTGATGCGGATTCGACGGGGCTCAATATCTTGATCATGGCAGATGACGCGATCGACGGCTTTGTGGAGATCAAGCTTAGCACAGCAAACGATGGCAGTAAAATAAGATATCAATACAAGGAATATCCCTCGGATGAGTCTTATAAAGATTTTTCCAGATATGCAGCACTGAATGCCTATAGTTTCAGCCATCCGGAAGTAGATCCATCACCCGGACAGTGGAAGCTCAGCAATTTTGCTCCGCAACGCATTTATGTGGATCTCCAGCCGGATTTTGCCATGTTTAAGGATCAATATGGACAGAGCCTTGTGGGTGACGATCTCAAGCGAGTGAGTATAAACTCCGCCGAGTTGGTGCTCTTTATCAAGGACGATCTGCCGAATTATAAGAATACTTTTAGCTACAATGTTTCAGCCTTCCTACTCAAAGAGCGTCCTGAGGCCGGCAGCATCATCCCCACTTTGGATATGTATACACCGGAGTTTATCAGCAGCCTGGTGAGCATCGTGAATACGGCATCGGACTCTTTGGTGGTCAATATCACGCCTATCATCCAAGCCTATGTCTCGGAAAAGACATTCTCGGACGACACGGTGGTCGAGCCGCAAGGCATCGTGATCATGAGCAATTTTGAGCGCAAGGATTTCGGTGAGGTCGAGTTTTATCATCCCATCACCGATGCTGCTGCCCCTGCCGAAAAACAAGCTTATATCAGAGTCAAGTATACTCCGCCATTTCTATGAAGAATATTCTTAGCTGCTTTGTCATTATCATCTTGTTGAGCTTATCAGCTTGCGGCAGGAGCTCTGAGCCCGGCAGCATCTTGGCTGAGGTCAATGGCGAACGCCTTGATCGAGAGGCCTTTATCGCCGGATATGGGATTGATGCATGGGAATCTCTGCGCGCAGAAGAGCGCAAAAAGCACGTGGAAGACTGGGTGAATATCACTCTCTTGGCACAGGCCGCGGATAAGGCGGGGCTCTCCAAAGATCCCATCATTCGCCAACGCATGGAATTTGCTCAGAAGAAGGTCAAGGCCAATGCCATGATCGCCGAGCGTCTTGCGAGGGTGAGAATATCTGAAGATCAATTGTTTTCATATTTTAGAATCCATCAGGCAGATTTCCAGAGGCCGGTGATGAGTTATCTGATCCAGCGCATCAATCTGCCGGACAAACTGAGCGCTGAGAACCTGCTTCAGCAGATCAATCAGGGCTTGGATTTTGGCCAAGCGGTCAGGCGTTATTCCACCGAAGAGCTCAGGCGGCAAGATGGCTTCATGGGCTTTGTGGAGGCTGCATCGCCGGATTCCGTGTTTTGGAAGGCAGTGCAAGATCTGCCGCCCATGCAGGCAGGAGTCCTGACCCATGATGGAGTTTGGTACATCATCCGCTACACCGAATCCCAAGAAGGGGAAAGGGAAGCAAATTTTGAAGATCACAAGGAAGAAATCCGCCGTAGAATTCTCCTCGAAAGACAAGAGGAGATATATCGGAATATCCTGCTTGAGATCAAGTCCGAAAATCACCAAATCTATTATTACTAAAGGAGTATCGTGAAAAAACTCATCTTTTTGATGCTGCTCATCAGCATCTTCGCCATCACAAACGCAGAAGTATTGGACAAAATAGTCGCCAAAGTAGGCTCAGATATCATCCTCATGTCGGATCTCGAGAATCAGATCAATCAGATGCGCTCCACCGGAGTTGATGAAAGCATGCTCACTCATCAAGCGGTCTTGGATCACATGGTCGAACAACGCTTGATGATCCAAAAAGCCAAAGACTTGGATATCAAGGTCGATGAAGCTGCCATTAAGAACTATGCTGAGCGCTATATCGCGCAGATCAAAGCTCAATATCCATCCGAAGCAGCGTTTCAGGCAGATCTCTCACAGATGCGCATCACCCAAAGTGAATTGCAAAAACACTTTGTCGATCAACTCACTGAAAGCGCTCTCACCGAGCAGCTTATGGAAAATTACATCACGCCGAAAGTAAATGTGCGCGAGCAGGAACTTTTGGAATTTTATGAAGCAAGTAAGGATTCCATGGCGGTCAAGCCGGTCTCTTGGGATCTGCGTTTGATCGTGCGTGAGATCATGCCCTCAGAAGATTCTGAAGCACATCTTTTGGAAGAGATCCAAGCCATCCGTCGTCGTCTTGATAGCGGAGAGGACTTTGCTGATTTGGCTATGGAATATAGCGATTGCCCCAGCTCAGAACAGGGCGGGGATCTTGGCTTTTTCAGCCGCGGCATGATGGTCAAACCCTTTGAAGATGCCGCCTTCTCGATGGCAGTGGGTGAGATTAGCCAGCCCGTGCAATCACAATTTGGATACCACATCATCAAGGTCGTGGAAAGACGCGGTGATGAAGTGCGCGCCAGCCACATCCTCAAGACCTCTAGCGCTTCAGAGAATGATGAAGAGCGAGAGATGGCACTAATGAATCGGCTTCGTGAAGAAATTCAAGCCGGCGCGGACTTCGCCGAGATCGCATCTGAATATTCCATGGATCCCGAATCCAAAGCAGATGGCGGCCTCTTGGGAGACTTTTCCGAGGAAGATATCCCACAGCTCTTTAGCGCACCGATCATGAACACTCCGGTCGGAGATGTCACTGAAGTGCTCAAACACGATAGCATGCTCTATCTCTTTAGCAGGGACCAAGAAAATCCACAGAGACTCTATACTTTTGATGAAGTAAAAGAGCAGGTGAGAAGCTATCTGATGCAAATCAAACAAATGGAAGCTTACGACGAGTGGATCCAAGAAGCTCGGCGTGATGCCTTTATTGAAATAAGCTTATGACCAAGAAAGTCACATTCAGCACCTTTATCGCCAGTCTCTTTTTGATTGGCTTCATCCCCCTGGCCCCGGGGACCTTTGGTTCCCTGGCCGGATATGGGATCTATATGCTGCTTCCGGGCTGGATCTATGATGGTTCTTGCCCGGCGTTTTTGCCGCTTCTGATAGTGGGACTGGCGCTTCTGGCAGTAGTGATCTGCCGCAAGGCTGAAGATGTCTTGGGCGAAGATGCCGGATCCATCGTGCTGGATGAGCTATTGGGCTTTTTTGTGGCAACACTGTTCTTGCCGCAGAATTGGCTAATCGGGTTCTATGCCTTTTTAATGTTCAGAGTATTTGATATAGCCAAGCCGTTTCCCATCCATCGCTCACAGAAGCTTGGTGGAGGCTGGGGAGTCGTCGTGGACGATCTTTTGGCAGGCGTATATGCAAACATCTTTTTACAGATACTGATTCGTGTGTTTCCGCGATTCTTTGGAATATAAAAACAGGAGAATAAAATGCAATCTATCATATTACAAGCTCAAGCTGCTCCGGCAGCCGGTGGAGGAATGGCCTCCAGTCTCATCTTTTTTGGTGTCCTTTTTGCCATCATGTATTTCCTCATGATCCGTCCTCAACAAAAGCGCCAGAAAGAAATGCAAAAGATGCTTGATAGCCTTCAGGTAAACGACAAAGTCATCACGTCCAGCGGTATCTTTGGCCGCGTGGTCACCATTAAACCGGATAAAGACATCGTGGTCATCGAGATTGATGATACAAACAAAGTCCGCGTTGAGTTCCAGCGTTCTGCGATCGTCAGCATCCTAACCGCTCAGAACAATCAATAAGACTATGCCAAAGACACTTGATATCAGGATCTATGGGGACGACATCCTCAGGCGCAAGCTCAAAGATGCAGACCCCAAAGATCCCTTCCTAAAAGAGTTCCTGCCGGATCTCATCCACACGATGTACTTGCGTGATGGAGTCGGCTTGGCCGCCAATCAGGTGGGCGTGGATCTGAGGATCTTCGCAATCGACCCTTGGTGGGCACAGGAAGACGGCAAAAAGAATCCCCGCGTGATGATCAATCCCGAGATCCTCGAGCGTGAAGGCGAGCAGATCTCAGAAGAGGGCTGCATCAGCCTGCCAAACATCTTTGGCAATGTCCTGCGCGACTTCAAGATCCGCTACAAATACACTAACACGGATGGGGAAGAGATTCAGGCCACAGCCGAAGGATATGAAGCGGTTGTGATCCAACACGAATTTGATCACCTTCAGGGAACGGTCTTCACGGACCGGCTCTCCACACTTGCCAAACTCCGGGTCAAACGCAAACTCAAGGACTTGGAATCTCGAGCGCAAGACGGCATCAACATCGCCGATCCTTCTGATTTTGAGAGATGAAGATAGTCTTTGCCGGCAGCAGCGAATTTGCGATTCCGGCTCTTGAAAGCATCATCTCATCAGATAAGCATAGCCTTGCCTTGGTGATCAGTCAGCCTCCACGCCCCAAGGGGAGGAAGAAACAGCTTCAGGACACTCCCTTGGCGGCTTGTGCTGCGGGACATTCAATAAAGCTCTTTTGCCCGGAGGATGTCAATAGTCCCGCGTCGATCAAGCGGATCCTCTCTCATAAGGCAGATATCCTCATCACGGCTTCATATGGAGCCTTTTTGGGCAGAAGCTTGCGCCGTGGATTCCCGATAAAAGCGATCAATCTACATCCTTCTTTGTTGCCAAAGCATCGCGGATCTTCACCCATTCGCGCTGCACTTTTGGCGGGGGAGAGCCTCACCGGCAACAGCATCTTCCGCCTTGCTGCCAAGATGGACGCAGGTGATATCCTCATGCAGGAGAAGCTGGAGATCTTGCCCAATGAAAACCACTCTGATCTGCATGACCGCTTGGCGGATCTTGCCGCGAGGATGCTGATCTGCTATCTGGATGATCCGGATCATTTTAAGCCCACGCCCCAAGATCATGCTCAAGCCACGTTTACCAAGATGATCACAAAAGATGATCTTATTCTGGATTTCACAAAGAGCGCCAAGACCTTACAGGATCAGATCCGCGCATATTCTTTGGAGCCGGGAGCTTTCGCGCTCTTTAGGAGTCAACCGTTGAAGATCCTTGAGGCGGAGCTTGCCCAGTCCACTACTGGTCATGTTCCCGGAGAGATCTCTGAGATCATTAAAAACCGTGGCTTCACAGTTTCCACATCCGATGGCGCGCTTTTGATCCGCAGAGTTCAGCCTGCAGGTAAGAAGATCATGGATGCTTGGGCATATCATCTTGGTGCCAGATTGGAAGTGGGGCAGAGGTTTGCAAGATGAAGCAGCAAGGCTCTTTATCGATCAAGTTTCAGATGATGGTAAGCTTGAGCCTGCTTATCTTATCGATCATCTTCTTTGGCATGAGCTACAGCAGCTATCTGAGGGCGGGCTTCTCGATCTTTCAGATGATCGTCTATGCCGCGTTTTTGATCGCGCTTGTTTTCTTGATCTTTGCTTGGATCCTGGGACTCATCAGCATGCGTCACAAGATCCGTCCGCTTTTCTTAGCTCGCCTCAGCAAATGGACACTCTGCCACATCTTCTTTTATCTGGCGCGAGTCACGGCATCCATCACCCGTCAAGATCGCGCTGAGCTGCAGGAAAGCTTCCTACATTTTAACAACACGGTGATGCTGAGCCATGTGCGGGGTAAGCATTTTAAGAAGATCCTCTTGCTTTTGCCGCACTGCCTTCAGGAATCTGAGTGCCGGATCCGCATCACGACAGACATCAATGCCTGCGCTTCCTGTGGAAATTGCTGCATATCCGAGCTCAAGGCCTTGGCTGCCAAATATGCTATTAATGCCGCAGTCGCCACTGGTGGCTCTTTGGCACGCAAGATTATAAAGGATACCCATCCAGATGTGATCATCGCTGTAGCGTGCCATAGGGACCTCACAGAGGGTGTGCGCGATGCCTGGTCCATGCCTGTCTATGCCGTCTTAAATGAAAGACCCAATGGACCCTGTTTCAATACCACGGTTAGTTTGGATAGCATTGAATATGCCATCCGCCGCTTTAGAGATTAGTTTATTATGAGCAATCCATGTTTTGAGGTAGTTTAGAGATTATGCACAGAGCCAGCTTCATCTTTTGGGCAGTGATCGTCCTGATCATCAATGCCGCTGTGACCTTGGTCTTGATTCGGCATTTTGATAGAGCACCTGCCCCTGTCACCGCTTCGGGGATCTTCAGTGCCCCGGATGTCGAATGTGACAGCACCGGTACCAGCCGTCAAAACGCCATCACGCGCGCTGTGGCTGAGGTGGAACCCGCCGTGGTGAGTGTCAATGTGATCAAGACGCAGATCGTACGCGGCCGCTACCCTTCAAGTTTAGGTTTCTTCGGATTCTTTGATTTCTTCGGTCCGATGCGGCGTCAAGTGCAGTCTATCGGCAGCGGCATCATCTACGATCCGGATGGCTATATCATCACCAATGCGCATGTGGTGCAAGGCGCCACGGACATCAAGGTGGTCTTGCCGGATCAAAGGGAATTTGACGCAGAGCTCATCGGGATTGACAATGTCCACGACATCGCCAAACTGAGGATTCGTGGCAATCGCCTTCCTTTTGCCAGATTGGGAAATTCAGATGGCCTCATGGTGGGAGAATGGAGCATCGCTTTGGGAAATCCGTATGGCTACCTGATGAACGACTCCAAGCCCAGTGTGACTGTCGGAGTGATCTCTGCCATTGGTCGCAATATCTCTCCTGGTGGCAGCGGAACCCAATACCTGAACATGATCCAGACGGACACCGCCATCAATCAAGGCAATAGCGGCGGTCCTTTGGTAAACATCAATGGTGAAGTGATCGGGATCAATACCTTCATCTTTTCGGAATCCGGTGGCAGCATAGGCTTGGGCTTTGCCATTCCCATCAACACAGTTCGGGACATAGTAAATCGCATATAGCCCCCCCGGGTCAAGATCCCTTATGACTTCCACAGGGAAGCGTATACGGCGCTGTGTCAAAACAATATAGGAGACAAGATGCAGATAAATGGACAAGAATATCGCTCAGTCTGGTTTGAAGACGGCAGACTAAAGCTCATAGATCAGAATAAAATTCCCTTCGAATTTGGGATCAAGGAATATGGAAACTACCTGGAAGTCGTGCAAGCCATCAAGGATATGACCGTTCGTGGCGCTCCTGCCATCGGCGCAGCCGGCGCTTTTGGATTGGCACTGGCGGCCTTAAATACCCCCGAAAAAAAGTTTCGCTCCTATCTTCGCAGTGCGCGTGATGAGCTGATTTTGTCTCGCCCCACTGCCGTGGATCTCTGTATCGGAGTAAACTATGTCTATGAAAGCACGCTGAAATTCATCCCGGACATCCCCCACGCCCGCCAAGTCGCGCTTTTGGCAGCCAATGAATTTGCCAACAAAAGTGCGGCAGAATGCCTCCAACTAGGCATCCTCGGTGCAGAGCTGATCCAGCCTGGATCCCGGATACTCACCCATTGCAATGCCGGAGCTTTGGCCACTGTAGACCACGGCACGGCACTCTCGGTGATCCGCCAAGCACACAAACAGGGCAAGAACATCTTCGTCTATGTGGATGAGACCCGTCCGCGCCTTCAGGGAGCTCGTCTCACAGCTTTTGAGCTGGAGCAGGAAGGCATACCACACGCCATCATCGCAGATTCCGCAGCCGGCTTTTACTTCCAGAAAAACGAGATTGATCTAGTCATCACCGGCGCGGATAGGATTTGCCTGAATGGAGACATAGCAAACAAGATCGGGACCTATGAAAAAGCCGTCATGGCGCATGTTCACAAAGTTCCATTTTACATTGCTGCCCCCCATAGCACTTTTGATTTCTCCTGCGCCAAAGGCGAGGACATCCCCATCGAAATCCGCTCTGAGAATGAGATCAAAGTCATTAATGACAACTGTGTGGCAAATCCCGGTTCAAGCGCGCTCAATCCCGCGTTTGACGTCACTCCTGCCCGCTATATCAAGGGGATCATCACTCCCCGGGGCATATTCGCTGCCTCCGAAGCAGCTCAAAAGGTGCAGATATGAAACACATCGATAGCATTATCAAAGGCGGCATGATAGTCACCATGGATCCGCAATTCAGAGTTCTAGAAGAGCACTTCATTGCCATAGATTCCGGCAAAATCTTGGACATCCTACCTCTGGCAAGGCTCAAAGATTTCAAGACCAAGAACAAGATTGATGCCTCCGGATGCCTCGTTACTCCGGGTTTTGTCAACGCCCACACCCACGTGCCCATGAGCTATTTCCGCGGTTTGGCGGATGATCTTCCCCTGGATAAATGGCTCAATGACTATATCTGGCCACTGGAAGCAAAGATGGTAAATGAGGATTTTGTGCTAGATTCCTCGCTGCATGCTGCCGCGGAGATGATAAAAAATGGCATTACCCTCTGCAATGACATGTACTTTCATGAAGATAGGATCGCGGATGCCTTCACAAAAGCGGGCACCCGAGTGATCATCAGCCAAGCGATCATCGGTCACAATTTTGACAAAGATCCCTCCGAAATCGCACCCATAGTTCAGAAAATGCAAAGCTGCTACCAAGATAATCCCTTGGTGGATTGCGCAATCGCGCCCCACGCTATCTACACATGCTCAAAAGAGATCCTAGAAGCTTGCGCAGAAGCTGCAATAGCAAATGACTGGATGATCCACACCCATCTTTCCGAAACCCAAAAAGAGTTGGAGGATTGCCTCAAAGAACATGGCAAACGCCCGCTGGAATATCTGGAAAGTCTCGGCTTTTTAGAGGCAAAATGCCTCTTCGCGCATGGCGTTTGGCTCAGCGGAACCGAACAAAAGAAACTCTCCGATGCGACTGCTGCCATAGCTTTGTGTGCCCACAGCAATCTCAAACTGGGCAGCGGAAATGCCCCGGTCAAAGACATGCTGCAAAATTCCGTCAAACTTGCCATCGGCACCGACGGTGTGGCGAGCAACAATAGCCTCGATATCCTCAGTGAAGTGGGCACCCTTGCCAGATTGCACAAGGGAATCAACCACGATCCCACCATTCTCTCTGCCAAAAAAGCCTTCTCACTTCTGACCATAGATGGCGCCAAAGCGCTAGGTAGGGGAGAGGATCTGGGCAGTCTTGAAACCGGTAAATGGGCGGATATCGCTATCATCCAAATAGATAGCCTTGCCACTACTCCGCTGTATAATCCCTATTCCCAGCTGGTTTACGCCATGAAATCTGAGATGATCCGAGACCTCATGGTGGCAGGGAGATTCGTGATGAAAGATCGGACCCTGACAAACTTGGATGAAAAAGAGCTTATTGAAACTGCTAAGAAATATAAGATCAAGATCTTACAGGAACTCGTTCGATGAAGAAAATCACAAATCGTCGCGCTACCCACGAATACTATATAGAACAAAAATATGAAGCCGGTATCTCTCTGAAAGGCACTGAGATAAAGGCAATCAGAGCCGGAATGGTGAATTTTAAAGATAGCTTTGCCCGCATCAAAGACTCGGAGTGCTGGCTGATGAATTTCCACATCTCACCATGGGAAAAAGCCAGCTTCTTCAACCACGATGCAGAACGCCCCCGCCGCCTTCTCTTGCACAAATCCGAGATTCGCAGACTCAAAACCAAGGTCGATGAACAAGGGCTCACCCTCATCCCGCTGGATATATACATCAACGAGCAAGGACGCTGCAAAGTCACGCTCGCTGTGGCAAAAGGCAAGAAGACATATGACAAACGGGATGTTCTGCAAAAAAAGGATATGCAACGAGAAAAAGAGCGCGCCCTAAGAAGCCATTGATCATCAGCAGAATAGCAGATATTTTCAAAGCGGGTGATAAGATCCTGCTGCATGTTTGTATCCAAAACAATCCGCTCACAAAACAATAGTTATCCATGATATCTTTTTGAAACTTATCATGCCAATCTGTGGTTTTTTGGGGCATAAAATCGCAGACTATGAGATAGGGGGAGCGAGAAGCAGATGATTCCTATTGACAAATCCCTGCGTCATATCTTGGTGATCTCATGAAAGATATTCCAAGACACATGACTCGTCCCCTCAGCGTGGGGAAGATCAAGATCGGCGGCGGAGCTGAGATCAGCATTCAGAGCATGCTCAATGTGAAGACTTCAATCCATGCTGAAGCTTCTCATCAGATCAAAAGATTGGTCTCTGCCGGTTGTGAGATCATCCGTTTTTCCGTGATGGACATGGATGATGCAGAGGCGATATCCGCTCTTAAGCAGGAATTTGATATTCCATTTGTGGCTGATATCCACTTTGATCACAAGCTGGCTTTGGCTGCTATCCGAAATGGCATTGACGCGCTACGCATCAATCCGGGCAATATCGGCAGTCGCAGCGGGGTGGAGAGCTTGGTTTCCGCGGCTCGTGAGCGCAAAATCCCGATCCGCATCGGAGTCAATAGCGGCTCCCTTCCCAAAGAGCTTTTAGCTAAGTATGGACATGGCAAAGAGGCGATGGTCGAAGCGGCTCTGTCTCACGTCAAGATCTTGGAAGATCTGGCTTATCATGAGATCAAGATCTCCGCCAAGGCTTCCAATATCCCCTTGATGCTGGAATCCTACCGCGAGCTTTCTCGACGTTGTGACTATCCGCTGCATTTGGGCGTGACTGAGGCGGGAACTTTGCTCTCGGGAAGCATCAAAAGCGCTCTCGGTGTGGGAATACTCCTCGAAGAAGGAATTGGCGACACCATCCGCATCTCGCTAACTGATGATCCCGTCAAAGAAGTGATAGTTGCCCGTCAGATCCTCGTAGCTTTGGGTCTGCGGAAGGGACTGAACATCGTATCCTGTCCCACTTGCGGGCGCACCCGCATCGATCTGATCGATCTTGCGCAAAGAGTGGAAGAAGCCATGCAGCCATATCAAGACAAGGATCTCACTATAGCGGTGATGGGCTGTGCGGTAAACGGTCCGGGAGAAGCTCGTGAAGCAGATTTTGGCATAGCCGGCGGCAAGGGAGAGGGACTGCTTTTTGCCAAGGGTGAGATAGTCGGCAAATATCCGGAAGATGAGCTTTTGGACGCCCTGCTGAGGCTGGTGGGGGCTTCTCTCTGATATGCTGCTGAAGATCTTTCTGACCTTCCTAAAGATCGGTGCCTTTACCATCGGTGGCGGATATGCCATGATTCCTTTGATCAAGCGCGAGGTTTGCTCTCGGCATGCTTGGATCACTGAAGAGGAGTTTCTGGATGGATTGGCAGCGTCCCAGAGTGCGCCGGGGCCGATCGCGGTGAATATCAGCATCTACACAGGCTATCACGTTCGCGGGAAATCCGGGATGCTGATGGCGGTCTTGGGCACCATCCTTCCATCTACTTTCACGATCCTGATGGTGGCGATGCTCTTTAATCAATATGCCGATCAGGCGGTGGTCAAGCGGGCGTTTTCCGCGCTCAAGCCCGCAGTTGTGGCACTGATCGCAGTCCCGCTGATTCAGATGGCAAAAAAGAGCGGGATGAATCTTAGGAATGCTTGGTTTCCTCTTGCAGTCGCCATCTTGGTGGGGCTCTTGGGAGTATCTCCGGTCTATCTGATCTTGCTGACTATCGCATATGCCATCTGGGAGTCAAGACGATGATGCTGCTTTCGATGCTCTTCACCTTCTTCAAGATCGGGCTCTTTAGCTTTGGGGGAGGATATGCGATCCTTGCGATGATCCAGCAGGAAGTGGTGATCAAACATGCTTGGCTTACGGAAGCGGAATTTATGGAAGTGGTGGCAATCTCGCAGATGACGCCGGGGCCGATCGCGATTAATGCGGCGACCTTCATCGGCTATCACAAAGCCGGAATCTTGGGGGGGCTGCTCTGCACGATCGGGGTGATCCTTCCCTCGCTCATAATCATGATGATCATCACACTCAGCTATCTGAAGCTCAAGAAACTGGCATGGTTTCAGCAGATCTTCAAGCGGCTGAGATTGGTCTCTGTAGGTTTGATCGCCGCAGCGCTGATCATGATCCTTGGCAATGCCGTGCAGAGCCTCTTTGCCGTGGCTGTCTTTGCCGTTAGCTTTGTCTGCACTTGGAAGTTTAAGCTCAATCCCTTTACGATGCTGATAGCCACAGCCATCTTCGGGGCTATCTTCGGCTCAGCTTAATCCGAGGACCGGGGCGTAGTGCCAAACTCCTCGGGGACATATCTCATTACGCCATATTCTGCATAGATATCTAAAGCATTGTCAAGGATGCCTTTATCTCTGAGTTTTTGAATCTCCAAGCTCCAGGCTTTTGTGCTGAGGCGCTTGGTGAGATGAGCGGATTCGGCGATAGCGTCGGCAGTGCTTTCTTCCAAATCAAAGCCAAATGTAGCAGCAAAACGTAGCGCCCGCAGGATGCGTAAGGCATCTTCCGAAAAGACCGTCATTGGCTCTCGTAGACAGCGAATAAGGCGCGCCTCTATGTCGGCAAAGCCCATGCCGGAGGGATCTATGATGCGTCTGTCTGAGACATTCATGTATAGGGCGTTGATGGTAAAATCCCTGCGCCAGGCATCTTCCTTGATCGGGGCATAGCGGATTCTGGGATAGCGCCTGCCGCTATTATAGATCTCGCTGCGGCTTGCCACCAGATCCAGCGTGATGCCTTCCAGACTCAGCCGAGCAGTGCCAAATCTCTCAAAGATCTCGCAGGTCTTGGGGAAGCCCCGATTTTGCAGATACTTCGCCAGACGCAATCCCCCAAAACGCTGCTCTATGCAAAGATCAAAATCATCAAAGTCATTATAGCCAAGCTGCAGATCACGCACCACTCCGCCAACAAGCCATGTGCGAGTGGCAAAGCTGCTGCCTTTGATCATCGAGCCAAAGAGACTCAGGAAATCATCGATCTTCACAAAAGCTCTCCAATCACGGCATTTGAGATGAAAAACGCGTCGCGATCAAGCCGTATATTGCCGTCTTCAAGGATCAAATAGCCCAGCTCTGTCATGCGGCGGATACTGTCCGCTCGGGTTTTGGATAAGTCCTTGCCAAATCTCGCCTTATACTCCTCGAGATTTAGTCCCGCGGTCAAGCGCATCCGCATCATGATGTAGTCCGCCATCGCATCTTGGGCTGGATCTTCATCACCCAAGGCTCTCCCGGAATCTACCTGAAGCCGATATGCCGCAAGATCAGCAGGATTTTGATAGCGAATCCCGCCATAGTATCCACTGGCAGAAGCGCCCAGCGCCAGAAAATCATCACCGCTCCAATACAAAAGGTTGTGGCGGGACTCGCGGCCCGGGCGGGCAAAGTTTGAGATCTCATATTGGAGGAATCCTGCACGGTGAAGCCGGCTTTGGATGAGGCGGTATTGTGCCTCCAGCTCTTCATCATCAGGGATCAAGGGGATATCGGCAGACAGCGAGCCTTCGGGATCTATCTCCAATAGATAGCAAGAAAGATGACTCAGCCCCAGCTGCAGATATTGCTCGAGATTCTCGCTCAGTCTCTCGCTGCTGCTGCGGGGAAGGCCGTAGATGATGTCCCCGGAGATGTTTTCAAAGCCATGTCCTCTGAGGGTCTCAAGCTTCTTTGGGATGTCTGCGGCACGATGTCTGCGCCCGAGATAGATCAATTCATCATCAAACATGGATTGGATCCCCATAGAGATGCGGTTTATGGGACTGCTTTTAAGATCTCTTGTCCATTGCTCGGTGATCTGGATGGGATTGACCTCGAGCGTGATCTCGGCATCTTCAGAAAGCGGAATGCCTTTTATGATCCGGGTGATCATCTCTGATGAGAGCAGCGAGGGGGTCCCGCCGCCAAAATAGACGCTTCTTAAAGGACGATCAATCAGCGGCATGATCAGCACTTTGTGCGCCAAGAGCACGGCATGATATTCCTCCAGCGCTGCCTTGGAAAAGGGCAGTGCAAAGAAACTGCAATATGGACAGCGAGCGATACACCATGGAATATGGATGTATAGCCCTAACGCGCGCGCCGGAAAATCCTGTTCCACCGAATATGTGGGCTGTCGTAGAGCTTGTTAAATTCTATGCCCTTGGACCAGAAGATCAGCCACGGTGAACCGGTGATATCCGTGCGGTCCAAAAAGCCCCAATATCTGCTGTCTTCGCTCACATCACGATTGTCGCCCAAGACAAAGTATTTGTTTTCTGGAACTTGAATGGGACCAAACCAATCTCGATTGAAGATCTTGCGGGGATTCTGCCCGTCATCGATCACACGGTATGGATCATACCAATTCATCAAGCTGATCGGATCGATGGAGTTCTGGCGCAGCCTGCTCTCCTCGATCACTCTTGGGGCCAGAGGCGGACTCGGAATCGCCACATCATAGCGCTCATAGTCTCGCGAAAATTCCTCTTTATTGACATAGACCACCTTGTCCTTGATCTCGATGATGTCTCCCGGCATGCCAATCACCCTCTTGACGACGTTTTTGCGCGCATAATAGCTGACGTGGAATGCAGTGAGCGGCTGCCGGCTGAAGGCTTGGGCTTTGTTGATGTAGATGGGATCAAAGATCTTGATAAACTGATCCCGATAGTCAGGATGCTCAGGGGTGCCGGCTTCGATCTTGGGATAGCGGAAGGTGACGATGTCTTCCCGTTTGGGATCCGTGAAGTAGTATTTGAGCTTGTTTGCCACCAGGAAGTCACCCGTCAAAAGAGTCTCCTCCATCGATGAAGAGGGGATCATGAAGTTTTGGAAAGTGTAGTTGCGGATGATCATCGCCACGACAAACGCAAAGAGAATGGCTTCAGCCCAGTCTTGCACGGCTGGTTTACGTTTGTGAAACTTCTTCCCCGTGGGCAGTGGGCTGCGGCTCTCGGCTTTGGTCTCTGATATCTTCATGCGTGGTTTCATTTATCTTACAAGTCCTTTCTTCATTGTTGTTTCTGGATCTCAGGCTTGTTTTCGGCATCTTTTCTTGTCTTAAGAATGTGGATGACGAGGCCGGACATCACCAAGAAGATGGTGAGTAGGATTCCTGCCAGGCTGAGATTCTTGCCTGTTGCATAGCTTTGGGGTTCAAAGACGAGTCTGAGATTGTGGCTGCCGGCTGGCACCTTCACTCCGCGGAGGGCGTAGTTAACGGGATAGATCGGGACTTCTTCATCGTCTATATATGCCTTCCATCCGGCTGGATAGTAAATCTCGCTTAAGACCAGAAGAGCGTCTGTATCCACGCGATAGCTGTATTCCAGCTCGTGCATATCGGAGCGTATCTGTGTTACTTTGGCGCTTTGCGGCACCCCGAGACCACCGATCTCTTCTTCCAAGATCGCCATCCGAGAGGGGTCAAATTCAGGATTCCAAAGCTCTGCCAATGCAGCTTCGGGGCTTTCTGCCACAAACTGCTCTCTCACAAACCATGCCCGGGGCAGATGCATCAAATTCTCATAGATCGAGAGCCTGCCGTTATAATAGACTTGGCGCAGATTCTGAAGCTGCGAGCCATAGGGCAGGGAATCCGGCACGATGATATACTTTGTGCTGAGCATGTTCATGACGGGAGTGGGCGTCTCAATGCTCTGTTCTTGGAATACTCCACGCAGATAGCGGATGAACTCCCCATCGCGGCGGCCATCTCCATTGATGATCCTAAGCAGATCGTCATAACGCTTCAGCTTTGCAGCAGAATAGCCATCGATAGTCTGATGATGATATGCCCATTCGCCTGCGGCACGGACGCTGTTTGTATTAAAGGGATAGATGCGGAAGTTCTGCTCATCACTCAGCAGGAACTCATCAAAATCCTGAGTGCGGAAGACTTGCTGTCTTGCCGAGATGTGGTGCAGAGTCTGCTTCTTTAGGTGTTGCCCGGTATATGGCCAAAGATCAGTGAAAGTGATGATCGCGATGAGGATCACAAAGTAGCTGGCTTTGAGCTTCTTGATGGCGGCAAGATATGCCAAGCCAAGGCTTACCGTGAGCAGCAAGAGCGAGAGGATACCGCTTTTGACAAGGGCGTCCAAGCGCAGCGCCTTGAGTGATTCGAGCTGCTGCAAGGCTCCGGCTTGTTGATAGCGCATGGTCTCCATTTCTGTGGTAAACGGCAATCCCGCAAAGATGCTTTTTGCCAAGATCATCCACAACACAAAGACAGCTCCGCTGATCCAAAACGCTCTTTGCATAATCTTCTGTCTGACTTGGCTATCCGAATTGTCGATGACGCTTTTTAGCCCGAGTGCGGCGAGGATCACGGCATTGAACTGCACGATGGTCAGACTCATGGAAGGTACGCGGAACTTATTGAAATAGGGCAGATAATTCAAGAATAGATCAGAAAGCGCGGGCGTGGCACTGCCAAAGCTCATCAGCGTGAAGATGAAACTGCTGATCCACAGAAAGATCGCCAAGCGTTTCTTCTTGCCCCATAGAGCGAGCACACCAAAAGCTAGGACGACGATGCCAAAATAGTTATAAACCTGAGTAAAGGGCATGTATCCCCAATAGTTTTGGTTGATACCGCCCCAAAAGTCCGGAATGATCAAGCCCAAGATCTCCTTGGGATGAAAGCTCCAGCCTTGCGCATAGGCTTTGTCCAGACCTTCCGAACCGCCTCGCATGGTGTAGTGACTATATTCCCACGTGCTTAAGTAGGGATTCATCACCGCCAGTGCCGTGAGCCCAAATGCCAGTACTATCAGGAGAGTCCAGATGCCAAAGCGCTTCATATCCTTATCTTTGATGCTTAAGATGAGCTGATACAGCCAATAGATACCCAAGAGCAAATAGAGGTAGTAGGTGATCTGCGGATGGTTTTCTCTTAATTGAGTGATCAGGAAGGTCGCAAAAAGTCCCAATGAGAGCAGTCCGGGCTTGCTTTTCAGATTGATCAGCGCCCAAAACACCCAGGGAATATACATAGTGGCGCGGAATTTAGTATTGTGCCCGATCTCCAAAAGCCCCGCCCAATGACAGGAGAAGATGAAGGCAATCGCTCCAAAGAAGGCAATCCAGGGATCCATCTTCAGATGCCTCAGGAGCACAAAGATGCCCAAACCTCCTACGAAAAGCAGGAAGATGCGCCAGTTTATCACTCTATCGGTGAGCCTGGTGAGTCCCTCCAAAAAAGGATATCGGGTTGGAAACGAGATCATATAAGCCGGCATCCCGGAAAACATGTTTTGAGTCCAAAGTGCTCGCTCGGGATTTTCTGCATTGTAATCAATGATGCTCTTGGCGGCGCCTTGCCATTGGCTGATGTCGCTGGCGTGGGGCTCCATCTCTTGGTAAGCAATCGGGAAATAAATGACGCTCACCACGAAATACAAGAGTGCTATCAAGATCCAGGGCAGATATTTGCCCGGGATGAGCTGCTTGGTCGGCAGAGCTACCGCATTCGAGGGGCTTTTTGAAGCCGATGCCTTCTTTTGAATTTTTGGGTTGACTTTTTTGTGGCTCATAAAATCCTCTGTAAAAACCGATATTTACAACCAGTTTATTTTATTCACCCATATCGGTCAAGCAAAAACGAGAGGAAGATCATGATCTTTGAATTTAAAAAGAAAATCTATGGATATGAATGTGACATTTATGGACACATGAACAATGCAAACTATCTGATGATGCTCGAAGCCGCCCGCAGCGATGCTTTGGTTGAGATGGATATGCCGATCGTCAAGCTACTGGAGATGGACATCCAGCTTTTCGTGCTACATTATGAGCTGGATTTCCTCAAAGCTCTGGAATTGGAGGACGTGGTCACTGTCCGAAGCTGGTTTTACGACGTGAACAGACTCAAAGGCTTTTGGCGTCAGGAGGTCTACAACTCCTCAGGTGATCTCTGTTTTGTCGCCAAATTCACCGTCGTGCACGCCAGTGGAGGCAAAGCAAAGCGCCTTTCGATTGAGCTTTTTGATCACTTCAAAGCATTTATGGAAAACTCTGATTGATCTCATATCAAGGCTCGTGACTCAAGATCAAAAAAACTTATTGACAAAAAACACGAACTTCTAGATATTGTCCAAACGAATGCGTTCCGGAATAGCTCAGCGGTAGAGCGGGTGGCTGTTAACCACTAGGTCGGGGGTTCAAATCCCTCTTCCGGAGCCATTTTTTTTTGCCTTCGATTTTCGCCCCGTTTTCTTGAGCGATGCTTCTAAATAATCTCCCAAATCAGCCGCTCTTTGGCTATTTTTTCTGGCTTAACCACATATGCTTGGCGAATGAGCTCTGCCACCTCTGTCCCTTTTTTATGATCGTTTGCATATAGCTCACCGATCTCATCCCCGGCTTTGATCTCTGTGCCGATCTTGGGATACAGCATGGCTCCGGAGCCGTAGTCCAGCGAGTCCTCTGTCTGCATGCGCCCGGCTTTGACGCGCACTAGGGCATAGCCGATTGCCCGGGCATCGATGCTATGTATATAGCCACTTTCTTTGGCGATGATCGGCAGGCGGTATTTTGCCTGTGGGAAAAGCTGATAGTCATCAATCACTTTGGGATCTCCGCCTTGCGCGGCGATGATCTCAGCAAATTTGGCAAGCGCCGAGCCATCTTCGATCACGCGGGAGATCATCTTCTCTGCTTCTGTTTCATCTTTGGCTTTGCCGGAAAGGATCAGCATCCTGGAAACCAAAGCATTGGTAATCGCCTCTGTATCGGGCAGAGTGTTTCCTTTGAGATATTCGATTGCCTCGATGGTCTCCAAGGCGTTTCCCACGGCGTGTCCCAAGGGGGAATTCATATTGCTAAAGACCACTGATATCTTTTGTCCAAAGCTTTCTCCGGTATTTATCAGATGTGTGGCAAGCTCCTTGGCGCGCCTGAGATTTGGCATAAAGGCGCCGGAGCCGATCTTGAGGTCAATGACCAGATAGCGCGTTCCTTCGGCGATCTTTTTGCTCATTATACTGGCGGTGATGAGTGCCGGACTCTCGACCGTCGCGCTCACATCTCGTAGAGCATAGATGCGTTTATCCGCCGGCACCATGGCTGAGGATTGTCCCACCAAGGCATAGCCGTGTTTGAGCACCAAAGCCTTAAAATCCTCCATGCTATATTGAGTGTTGAATCCGGGGATGGCCTCAAGCTTGTCCAAAGTGCCTCCGGTGTGCCCCAAGCCTCGTCCTGAGATCATCGGCACATAGAGTCCCAAAGCCGCTGCTATCGGCGCCAACATCAGCGAGATCTTGTCTCCCACGCCCCCCGTAGAGTGTTTGTCCGCCACGGGTAGATCTTCCGGAAAACTAAGTCGTGCCCCGCTATCAATATAGCTCTTGGTCAGCGCAGCGATCTCTTTCGGCATGGCGCCTTGAAAGAAAAAGCACATCAGCATCGCCGACATCTGATGCTCAGAAATCTCGCCACTGAGATAGTTTTTGATAAAAAAGCTGATCTCGCTATCGGACAAAGAGTGTCCATCCCGCTTTTTGAGGATGAGTTCTACAGGATTGTATTGCATAATATTCTTCCTTAATTTAGTTTGAGATGAGTTTTTCACGGATGTATCCCGAGAAGATATCCATGATCCATACTACCAAGGCAATGAGCCACATGATCAGTCCCACATTTCGCCAAGAAAGCATCTGCTGCTGCTGATAGAGCGCCAAACCGATGCCGCCTCCACCCACAAAGCCAACGATCGTCGCCATGCGCACATTGATGTCCCATCGATAGATGGTAAAAGCCAGATATGGCGCCAGAATCTGCGGGGCAACCGCATAGCGCCAAACTTGCAGAGTAGACGCTCCGGTGGCCTTGATTGCCTCCACCGGACCGGGGTCGATATTCTCGATTTGCTCGCTATAGAGCTTGATCAATGCAGCCACAGAGTGGATCCACAACGCCAGCATTCCCGCAAAAGGGCCGATGCCCACCCAGACCACAAAGATGATCGCCCAGACGATCGCCTCGATCGAGCGGAAGATAGTGGAAAGCGTGCGAATCAAAAAATAAAAGATGCGCCCGATAATACTGCCAAACATCAGGTTTTTAGCGGCAAAGAAGGACAAAAGAAACGCAAAGGGAATGGCGAGAACGGTTGCCAAAAGCGCTAGATAGATCGTCTCCACAAGAGCTGCCATCATCGGCACCATCAGCTCGGTATTGGGCTCAAAGATTCCCTTCAGGATCGCGGCGGTATTTGCGCCTTGTGTAAAAAAAGCCAAGGGGCGCACTTCCACGATCATCCATGCCATGACCACCGAGATCACGACCGCTATCCCCGCGGTGTATTTCCACATCGATCTTAGCTTCTCTTCGCCCAAGATCTTAGCAGCTAGGGAAGCATGGGAAAAGACAGTGAGCAGAGCCGGGGCAAATGGCGTGAAGATGATCACCGAAAGGGGTACCGTGTGCTCCGCCAAACGCAGAGCTATCCATGCCACACAGGCAAAGATATAGAGCCAAAAAGCATATTCGATCACGATAAGTCTGAGTTTCTTCATAGTTTCTTCTTCCCGATAGTCTCGGATCTTTGGCTCAGTCACAGCGCTAGATCCATGTATTACAAAGCTATTTGGCTTAATGGATTTCGTCAAGTGATTTCGGATAGACATCTGTGATATAGTGCTGGAGTGATGAAGTGATGAAGTCATGAAGTGCCAAGGTGCCTAAGTCCTTATTCTCTCACCGCTTGCAGACTCGACCGGTGAGCGACCGGTGAGGGGGGCATGAGGAGCCCATATTTTGCAAGCGTTTAGCTACACCAAGTCCCTGAGATAAGCCGCCATTCTGCTGGTCCGGACAAGAACGAAGTAATCACTTGGGAGATGGTTTTTATTGAGTGGTAGCTTTATTTGATTCTGCGAGAAAGAAGCCCCTATCAATACTTGATTAGATTGGACAAAAGATTTTGCTTGACACTATCAAGGCGGCTATCCTATAATGACAGACAGTTTTGGATAAACCGATATTAATGATTAGGAGTAGAGTTTTGAAGCCACATACTTTTCATCAGCGCTTTAGGGTCATGATTCTCACACTGCTATTGAGCCTGATTGCGCTTGGTCTTAGTGCCGAGATCCTGATCCCGATGGATCGCACGCAGACAGATCATCTCAAAGCCTACGGAGTAGCCTTCTCCGCTCTGAAAGAAGAGATGGTCGTCAAGTGGCTCCTAAACTATCGTGGGGGCAGCTTTTTGATGCCTTCATCTCCACAGATCATGGCCATCTGCAATATCCGCGGGGTGCGCTATGAACAGATCGGATCTGCTGATGTGGCTGCCATCACTCTGGAGATTCAGGAAGCCAATATGGAGATCATCACGCTCGAAAAAGAGCCCAAGATAGCCGTCTACATCCCGCCCAGCACTCTGCCTTGGGACGATGCGGTCTCGATTGCTCTGGAATATGCCGAGATTGAGTATGATCGGATCTGGGATGAAGAAGTGCTATCGGGAAAGCTCTCGGATTATGATTGGTTACATCTGCATCATGAGGATTTTACGGGGCAATATGGTAAGTTTTACGGCTCCTACCGGCACACTCAGTGGTATCAGGATGACGTTCGGGTAAACGAAGCAATGGCATCGCGACACGGATATGACAAAGTCTGGCAGCTTAAACATGCTGTGGCAAATCGGATTCGCGACTTTGTAGTGTCCGGTGGATTTCTTTTTGCGATGTGTGCCGCAACAGACACTATAGATATCGCCTTGGCTGCCAATGGGGTGGACATCGTGGATGCCGCCATCGATGGGGACGGAATTGATCCCATGTATCAGAGTAAGCTGGATTATGAGCGGACTTTTGCTTTCGAGAATTTTCAGCTGAAAACCAATCCATTTGAGTATGAATTTTCCGATATAGACGCCAGTGATTACAGCAAATTGCGTGGTGCTGAGGCGGATTACTTTCAGCTCTTTGAGTTTTCCGCGAAGTATGACCCCGTGCCCACCATGCTTACGCAAAATCACACCAATATAATCAATGGTTTCATGGGGCAGACCACGTCATTTTTTAAAGACAAGGTGAAAAAGAGCGTCATTATTCTGGCAGAAGTGCCAAATCAGCAAGACGTCAAGTACATTCACGGCAATCTCGGCAAAGGCACCTTTACTTTTTACGGCGGACACGATCCTGAAGACTATCAACACATGGTCGGGGATCCCGAGACGATCTTGGATCTGCACAAAAACTCTCCGGGATATCGCTTGATACTCAATAACATCCTCTTTCCGGCAGCGGAAAAGAAAGAGCTCAAAACCTAAGGAATCTCTTGTGGCAAAATTTTACAAACACTTGCGCAGCACTAGGATCAAGACAGGGATCTGGACTTTGGCGATCTTTTTGATCCTGATCTTTGGTTACCTCTGGCTTACAAACCGCATGGATATGCGTGCTCAACAAAATCTTCAGGTGCTTTTTAGCAATGTGATGGGGCTCGAGACCGGAGATAAGATCATGTATCGAGGCATGGAGGCAGGACGAGTCAAGACTGTCACTCTGCACGATCAAGGCATCCTCGTCTCGGGCAAGATAAGCTCCAATATCCGCGTTCCCCAAGGCAGCAGGTTCTATATTGAGGACAGCCTGATGGGCTCCAAAAGCCTTAATATCCACCCCGCACAAAGCGATGAGTATCTGGATCTGTCGATGGTGCATCACGGTGATGATCCTTCGGGCATGATGGATATCATCGCCAAAGCGTCAGACTCGATGGCAAATCTGGACGAGATTCTCTTGCGGCTGAGATCTGAGGGCGGAATCCTTGATCAAGGCCAAAGATTGCTCTCAGATGCGGGAAGCGCGATGCGCAACGCGGACAGCAGCATCACTCAGCTCAAGGGAGATGTGTCCCGGACGATCGCTCGGGTGGACTCCCTGACCATGATGGTGGAGAGCTTTGTGGCATCTGCCGGCGAGCCGCTTGTGGAAAGCATCGCTCTTGCGCCTGCCACGCTTGAGAAAATGAATAGCGCGCTGGATAGCCTCAGTGTGCTCTCGGGCAAGCTCAATCTCAGCGCGGAAGCTCTTGCACATTCAGAGGGTACTGCCGGCAAGATCCTACATGAAGATGAGCTATATGAAAGGGTCTTGCAATCCATCGAACGCTTGGATCTGCTGATTGCCGACATCAAGGCAAACCCACGTAAATACATTAAGTTCTCAATATTTTAGGATTTTATGAAAAAACTACTCTTCGCCATCCTGATCCTGATCTGGGGCATTAGTCATGCTCAGACTTTTGGTAAGAACAAAGTAAACGCCAGTCCCCAGGAGTTTACCGAGCTCAAAACCTTGCATTTTGACATCTACTACCCGCGAGGAGAGGATGATTTTGGCAAGACGGTCGCCCTGATGGCTGAAGAGATCTACTATTATCTTAAGGATGATCTCAAATATCCGGTGCTCTCCAGGATCCCGATCATCTTCTATAGTACAAAAAGTGAGTTTCAGGTCACAAACATCATCTATCCACTTCTTTCTGAAGGAGTGGGCGGCTTTACGGAAAGCCTGCGCAATCGAGTCGTGGTGCCTTTTGATGGAAGCTATAGCAATCTGGAAAAACTCCTGGCGCATGAGCTGACTCACGCCTACATCAATGCTCTGGACAATCGCGTCACGAATGCCGTTCAAGCCTTGCGTCCCAGCATGATCCCCTTCTGGTTTACGGAGGGATTGCCGGAGTTTCTTGCCATCGGCGGGGAAGATGATCACAACAATATGTTCATCTTGGATATGGTGGTCAATGACAATCTACCGAGTTTGGAATACATTGGCGGATATCTGGCATATCGTCTTGGCGAGAGCTTTCTGACTTGGATAGCGGAAGTCTATGGCCGGGAAAAGGTCAGCGAGTATTTCTATTCTCTGCGCACGATGAATCGGCTCGATGATGCCACCAAACGGGTCTTTGGCATCAGTTTTGAGGAGCTGGAATCGAGGTGGCGCTATCAATTGAAGAGAGATTATTTCCCCAGCATCAATTCGCATGATGTTCCCAAGGAAGTCTTTGAAGCGCGTACGGATCATAGAAAAGACGGATCCTACTTCAATTTCTCCCCACGCTTTTCGCCGGATGGCAGCCGCTATGTCTACTTCTCCAGTGCCAAGGCAAGATTCAGTATTTGGATGGGCGGAACTCACGGCATCAGCAAGCCCAGACGTGTCATCACCGGTGAAGCAAATGGGAAGATGGAAGAGTTTTATTATATGCGCAGCTCCCTGAGCTGGTTTCCCGATGGTAAACGGGTGGTCTTTGGAGCTAAGACTTCTCTGGGAGATCGGATCCACATCCTCAATGTCGATAGTGGCAAGATCGAAGAGACCATCCGCATCGATGAGTTGGATGCCATCTTTGAGATGGATCTTTCCCCGGATGGCAGATATCTGGCGCTGAGCGCACAGAAGGGATTAAAGACGGATATCTTTGTTTATGACCTGAATACGCGCGAGCTGACGCAGCTGACAAACGACAGTTTTTACGACGCCCAGCCCCGCTTTTCCGCGGATGGGAAGAGGATCGCCTTTGCCTCTGAGCGAGATGAAAACCCGGATTCGCATCGCTATGGCTACTTTGCCAATATCACTTTTGACATCTTTGAATACCGCTTGGATGATCACAGTCTCTGGCAGATCACGCGGGAGAGCTTTGATTGCACACAGCCGATCTATGTGGGCGACACAAATCTTTTGGCTTTTGTCTCCACTCGCGATGGCATCCAAAACTATGAACTTATTGATCTGGAGAACAACCGCATCGCTCCCTTGACGAGCGTCCTTGCCGGGACTTTTAATGGGGATATCTCGCGGGATACGAACTACATTTTGCTTTCCAATTACTTTGACGGTGCGTGGAATATCTACTTTGACACAAATCCCATCCGTGAATTGCGCTATCAAGACTATCCGGCACCAGAGCCCTTTGCTTTGGAATATGATCTGTTGGATAGGCTCGACTTTGAGAGGCTCAACCGCTATGGCCCCCGGGATCGCAAGGTGAAGGTCAAAAGCGGATATCAAGAGCCGGTGCGCAGACCTGTCCTCAGCGGATATGAACCTGTGATTCCGGATACCAATCTCATAGCCGGCAATTTCGCTTGGGATGAGCGCCCTTCAGAGGATACGCACAATCCGCCGCCCATGCGCAAATACCGTCCGAAATTCGCTTTGGATACCTTCTGGGGTGGGATGGCATATTCCTCATCCTATGGCGCGGTGGGCACCGTCGAGCTGGGACTCAGCGATCTGATGGGAGATCACGGAATCGGACTCAGCTTCGGCATCAGCGACAAGCTCAAAGAGACTAACTTCGTCTTCACATATCTCTATCTCAAGCAGCGCGCGGATTGGGGAGCAAGCCTGTTTAATCTCTATGACGAGGCCTATTACAGGCTCTATCAACCCACCGGCAATGACTATCTCAGGACCCGTCAGCGGCAGACGGGGGCATACTTTCTGGCAAGATATCCCTTTAGCAGATTCTCGAGAGTGGAGCTGCATAATATGCTCTATGACTATCATATTCAATGGGATTATCTGCCTAATTCCAATATAAACTCCGGACAGTGGATCAATGATATCGAAAGCTCTTCGGGGCTTGCCTATGCTCCTGGCTTGAGCTTGGTCTATGACAATGCGCTCTTTGGTGCCACAGGACCGATGTTGGGCTATCGCGCGGAGTATACTCTGCGCAAGAGCTTTGCCAAGGACGATATGGATTATCTCACAAACTATATAGACTTAAGATCCTATACCCTCTTTAGTCGGCGCTATTCGCTGGCGCTCAGGGCAAATGGCGGGATCAGCACGGGCTCGAGTCCGGATCGCTTCACTTTGGGCGGATACCACGGCATCCGCGCGCTGAGCTATAACCTCGCCGGCAGCAAGAAGGCGCTTGCCAGCATGGAGTTGAGATTTCCCATGCTGGACTATATGGCGATGGCATTTCCTCTTCCCTTGGTCCTCAGCGGCATCCGAGGATCTGCATATGTGGATGTAGGTGCGGTCTGGGATGATACAGACAAATTCCGCGGAGCCATCAATGGACGTCTGGAAGATGTCAAGCTCGGGTATGGATTTGGTCCCAGATTCAACCTCGGTTATTTTGTGCTTAAGCTGGATCTTGCGTGGCTGACCGATCTTAGCAGAATCAGCAAGCCACAGATCTATCTCAGCTTATCAGAAGATTTTTAAGAAGATTAAATAAGGAGTCACCATGAAAATTGATGTCAGTCGCAAGCTCCCCGAGCATATTGAAAGCTTGGTGTACATTCACCGGGAAGATGAAGAGATCAAGGACCCGGACGTCCTTGGTGAAGAATTGCTTGAGACCATTGAGTCTTTTTGCAAGCAGGAGAATTTCACTTTCTCCTTGGGCGCAATCAGCAGCTTTACCAGAATGGTAAATAAGAAGAAACAAGTGATCATCCTTTGCGGAGCCGGCAGGAAAGAACAAGTGGATTCTCACAGCTTACGCAACAATCTGGGTAATTGCTGGCGCGAAGCTACTCGTCAGAAGGTTCGGCAGACATATCTTGCCTTTGGTTTTGAGACTCAGATCCCGGATGCAGAACTGGGACACTTGATCAGCGAATCTGCTCTCCTGAGCACCTATCGGTTTGATAAATACCGCTCAAAAGTAAGCTCGCACGAGATCCAAAGCATCCACCTCATCTATTTTGCCAAGACAAACCGTCACCTCAATCGCGGCATCTTAGAAGGCAGAATCTATGCGGAATCCACCATCCTCGCGCGGAATCTGGTGAATGAGCCCGCCAATGTGATGAATCCGGAAGCTCTGGCAGATCACGCCAAAAAGGCGGCTTTGCAATATGGCTTCTCGATCGAGATCCACTCCATGGACAAGCTCAAACGCCTCAAAATGGAGGCCCTGCTTGCCGTCGGAAGAGGCTCCAAAAGCGAACCCAAACTGATCATCATGCGCTACAACGGTATCCCGGATAAGAAGAGCTCAAAGACAGCTATCATCGGCAAAGGCCTCACTTTTGATACCGGCGGATACAGCATCAAGCCCACCGACGGAATGATAAATATGAAGAGCGACATGGGCGGCGCTGCTGCCGTGATCGGAGCAATGACTGCCATCGCCTCGTTGAAACTCAAGGTAAATGTCGTTGCCATAGTGGCTGCTGCTGAGAACATGATCTCATCCACAGCTTATCGTCCCGGAGATATCATCACCTCCATGGCAGGCAAGACCATCGAAGTGGTCAACACCGACGCAGAAGGCAGGCTCACCCTCGTCGACGCCATCCACTACGCTCTGGAAAAGGAAAAAGCAGATCGGGTCTTGGATATAGCAACACTGACCGGCGCGGCAGTGGCGGCATTGGGCAAAGACTATTCCGCCGTGCTTGGTAATGACAAAGACTGGCTTGCCCTGCTGGGTAAAGCGGCAGACTTTACCGGCGAAAAGATCTGGCAGATGCCTCTGCATCTTCCCTACAAAGATCTCATCCGGTCTGAGGTCGCTGACATGAAAAACTCCGGAGGACGCCTTGCCGGCTGCATCACCGCAGCTCTTTTCATCCGTGAATTTGTGCAGGACAAACCCTGGATCCACGTGGATATAGCAGGTGGCGCACTGCGCGACAAGCCTCAAGGAATAGATACATATGGGGCTACAGGTGTGGGAGTTCGCTTGCTCACCAACCTCATTAAGAACATGGAATAAACTCATTGTAGAGCCTTGATCTCAGCTTTTGTAGCTTGATTTCAAGGCTCTTTTTGGAGACATTATGAAATATCTGGTCCCACTGATTATTGTCCTTTTGCTGCTATCAGCATGCAAGACGCCTAAGGCAAATGACGTGCCTGAGCGGCCTTTGATCCTCAGCACCATCTACCCATATGAGCTTCTCATCAGACAGATGGTCGGAGATGCTGCCGAGGTTAGGAGCCTGATCCCGCCAAATGCTTCTGTGCACAGTTTTAGCCCAAAGCCTTCTGATCTTACGGATCTGCATCGGGCTGATCTGATCGTCTCAAATGGCCTGGGTCTGGAAGCCGTCTTTGCACAGAATCTCGCCGCTATGACAGATAAACACATCATCAGCTCGGAGATGCTCAAGGACCTGGTCGCGCTGGACTCTTTAAACCAAGTTCGAGACCAGCTCATCCATCACCACCATCATCACCACGATGATGAAGAGCACGAGCATCTGCACATCGGCGCAGATCCGCACCTGTGGACATCTCCCACCATGCTGATCAAGCTCAGCATGAAGCTCAAGAATGAACTCATTGAGCGCTTTCCCGATATGGCTCCTCTGATCAATCACAACTATGCCGAGATTCACGCTCAGCTCACCGCCGTGCATGAGACTATCCTCGAGGAAAGAGCGCAATATGCTGCCCCCGCCTTGGTCACCTATCACAATAGCTTCCACTACTTTTGTAATGACTATTCGATCAACTATCTGGGCTGGGTGCAAAGCTCTCCGGGGAGAGAGCCTGGCGCTCGGGAATTGGCCGAATTGGGCAGAAAGATTCAGGATCACGGCGTGAAGGCCATCTTTATCGAGCCTCAGCAAAACCCCAAATCCGCAGAAGTCCTTGCCCGCGAATATGGCATTGAACTGCTTAGCTTGGATCCCCTCGGAGCAAGTCTGGGAGTAAATACAGTGGCAGAATTTATCATGGCAAATTGGCAGACCATGAAGCAGGCTTTTTGAGCGACCGACGATGATTAAGATCACGGATCTACAATTCCAGATCGGTGCAAAAAGCATCCTGGAAGACATCAATCTGGAGATCCCCCGAGGAGTCTTTGCCGCTATCATCGGTCCCAATGGAGCCGGTAAGTCCACCCTGATCAAGCTGCTTTTGGGAACTCTTGACTTCAAGACGGGGAGCATCGAGATCGACGGCATCCCCCATAGACAGTGGCTCAAAGATCACAGCTTCGGATATCTCCCCCAACGGGAAGAATATGACCGCTTTTTCCCAGCTACAGCTCTGGATATCGCGCTGATGGGCATCGCCGGCAATGTACCCTTTGGCAAACGCCTCAGCTCAGCTCATAAGGCGGATGCTCTGGATGCGATGCGCATGTGTGGCATCGAAAGCAAAGCCAGTGATCTGATCGGAAACCTCTCCGGCGGGGAGTTCCAGCGCTTGCTTCTGGCGCGTGCCATCGTCACAAAAAGCGACTACCTGATCTTGGACGAACCGGAAGCGGGGATCGATCGTCCCGGAGTGACCAGCTTCTTCAAGCTGCTCAAACAGCTCAATGAACAAGGCAAGACCATCATCACGGTCTCCCATGATCTGCATACTCTCAGTGAGTACTGCAGCTTCCTGATCTGCCTAAATCGTCGCCTGCACTGCCACAACAAGACTGAGCTGGTAAACGCGGAGATCATCCACAAAACCTTTGGCGAAGGAGTTCGCCTCATAGACAAGGATTACTGATGCCGAGATTCTTGATTACTGCCATCTTGGGCGCCGTGCTAAGCGGGATATCTTTGGCGATCTTTGCCCCGTTTGTGACCTTACGCCGCATCTCATACATGGGAGAAGCGCTCTCGCACATTGCCTTTGCCGGGATTGCTCTGGCATTGATATCAGGGCTCAATCTCACCTTTGGTGCGTGGATCTTCGTAAGTGGCGTAGCCTTGGGAATCTCTTGGCTTTCCAAAAAGCACAAGCTGCATGAGGCAAATACGATCACCATCTTCCTCTCACTTTCCATGGCAATCGGCATCATCCTGATCTCGCTGTCGCAGAACTACAGTTTTGACTTGGCAAGCTATCTCTTTGGCAATGTGCTGCTTATTGCGCCATCAGAGCTCTGGGCTTTGGCAGGGCTCAATGTGCTAAACATCTTCTTCATCATCTTCTTTTATAAAGAGCTCTTCTATATGAGCTACAATGCCGAGATGGCAAAGGTCTTGCGCATCCGCACACAAGCCGTGGACAAGATCTTCTACCTGCTTTTGGCAGCGAACATAGTGCTCAATCTCAAAAGCGCGGGAATCATCTTGGTCACCGCTCAGTTAATCCTGCCAGCAGTGATCGCCTTCAACCTATGCAAGAGATTGCACTATACCATCATAATCGCGGTGATCGCCGCGATTCTCTCAGCTTTGATCGGCTTCGGCATATCTTTTGCGCTCAATTTGCCCACAGGCGCCAGCATCGTCGTGGTGCAAGCCACGCTCTATGCGCTCAGCTTTGCCTTTAGGAGGGCATAAGTGAACAAACGACATATCATTCTACTATCTGCTCTATTGGCCCTCTTGTTTGTCTCCGCTATTTGGCAATTTGGCGAAGCGGATATCTATCGGGGAATCGAGAAGATCCGTTCCAAGCTCTTGGGCAGTTCCTTCAACCAGATCACCGTGTATGATGAAGATGGTATCCCGATGCAGCTATACCCGAACAAAGAGCGGCACTACAACCCTCTCTTTGTAGCGCGTGAAGCTCAGCGTGCAAACCTACAGAGACTCAGTGGCGAAGATCGGCAGGATTTTGTCAAACTCACGGATTGGTTGCTTTTCAATATGGCTCAGACGGATTCCACTGCCGTGGTTCAATATTACTTTCCCTATCCAAAATACAATCAGGAGGTTCCATGGAGCTCGGCCTTGGCTCAAGCTGTCAGCATCAGCGTGCTTTTGGAACGCGCAGCCATGGATAGAGATCTGGAAATCTACGCCACTGCTCGGCGTGGACTTCACAGCCTTCTCCCCGGAAAAGCAGGACTCGGCTATGCGATCTCAGACAGCAGCTATTGGTATATGGAATACCCCGCGGACCAGCCATACTATGTGCTAAACGGCATGCTCAGCGTGCTGCAGCATCTGCACTACTATCACGATCTCACCCGCGATCCCCTCGCTCTTGAGATGTATGAAAAGGGGCTGCGGGCGGTAAAAGCAAAGCTCCCGGACTATGATTATCATGGCTATAGCTACTACGATCTAGCCGGAAGTAAAGCCGGACGTCACTATCATCAGTTGCACATCCGTCTTTTGAACCAAATGCTTGAGATAGAGGATGATCCCATCCTGCGTCACTATCGGGATCGCTGGCAAAAGCATGATAGCTATCCCGTCCTATGGCAGATGATCTTCAATCCCCGCCCCAAGCGCATCACGGCTTTTACTTTGGCTTTTATCTCCCTATGGCTGTTGATTTCGCTTACTTTAGCGTGGAGCGCAAGAAGGGCGCCAAGCGATCCGGAAGATAGCTGAGCTTTGCTTGCCTGAGACCTGCCAGACCGATATCTTGCTCACGATTGATCCACGCGTATTTCCCACTTAGATAACGAGCCGTCTCCCAAGTGACCGTTTGGGCAGATCCTTTTTTTTCGGGATCAAACTTCTCAAAGTGCACAGTCGCCATATCATGGGTCTGAGGACTAAAGATAGAGTATGCCACGATCTTGTAGTTTAAGCAGATGATGATGCCTTCGACCGGCAGTTTGTGCCAGTTATTGAGCGTATTCTCGATGGCTTTGATCTCCGTCATCAGATATATGCCCTCTGCATCGCGTTCACGCCGCCACTTATGAGTAAACTTCAGGATCACATCCAGGCGGTCATCCGTGATCTTCATCACCTTATACTCAGGATAGGCTCTGCGAAATTGGGATATCAGATTCTTCTTTTTGGCAAGCTTCTTGCCGCGCAGCTCGACCATGCTCTGAGTGCTGTAGATATAGTCTGCCCAATCCCGATCTTCGTCAATCACAAAATGCTCCTCCAGCTCGGGATGACGCTCGACATAGTCCCGCGGGAAGAGTATGATCTGCACATTTGGGTAGTAGGGGCGAAAGCTCAAGACCAGTTCCCTCAGCTCCAAGACGCTCAGCTCTTCTCCCAAAGGAAACAGGATATAATGATATTTTGGATTAAAGATCACCAGCCGCTCTTTGTAGATCAAAAAGTGATTGTCGTAGATCTGCCCCCAAGAGATGATATTGGTGATGGTATAGTCACAATTCTCACGGGGATACTTGCTCAGATATTCCCTAAGCATCAGGGTGTGTGCCAATGTGAGTGGATTCAGCCCCGGCATCATGATTTCTGCTGAGTCCATCTATTCTCCCAAAAGAAAAGGCGTATAGTCCTTCATCACGGAAAATCCCAGTGAGTTATAGAATCTCTCATATCCCGGCTCCGAGATCAATCCGATCCATTGAATCTTATGCTCTTTGAGATATTCCAATATGCATCCCACTATAGCTTTGCCATATCCATTTCCACGCTGAGCTTCCCAGATTGTCACATCTTGGATATAGGCATCGCTGACTCCATCTGAGATCGCTCTGCCCATGCCGATGATCTCGTCATCTTTGACTGCAATCACAAAACAGAAGCTGTTTGAGATGATCTTTTCCACTGTCTTCAGATGAGCGGGATCCTCATCCATCTGCCACCAGCCCGCGGCTCGATAGAGCTCCAATATCCGAACATTATCTGTTTCTTTTACCACATGATAGCTGACTTCTTCCATGTTTTTTACCAATTATCTTTTTTTTATATACAAGATAAACGCCATCCCCTCTTTTGGCAAAGCGTTTTTGGATTTCCAAGCTTCCCAAGGCAAAGCCCAAAGGCCGCCTGACCGGTAAAAAACTCCGCAAATCTTTGCCGCGACTCCTTGAAGTATTTTGGTGATCCAAAAAAGCTTCTTGACATTCTTTTAGTATAAAAATACTCTGTTGTCACACTGGGATCATGCTGATTCTCAGTCAAATCGACATTAAGGAGCCACACATGAAACACAGGCTTTTATGGACAGCACTACTGCTTTTGTCGCTCATCCTTCCACTAACAGCGGAGGATTGGATTACTATATACAACGACGATCTTTCCCTGATTCGCTCAGAGATTGAGCTAGATCTGGTGAAAGGGCGCCAACGATACGATTTTGACGACATCACTTCCCGCATATCCCCGGCATCGGTGATCGTGCGTGGTGATGGGGTTCGCGTTGCGGAGCAAAACTATGAATACGATCTGGCAGGCAAACGGCAGATCATGGCAAAATATCTGGACAAAGAAGTAGTTGCCATCACCAAAGATCAATCTCGCCTCACAGGCACTCTTAAATTCTATGATGGCACCAGCATCGGCATGATCGAGCAAGACACCGGCAGGCTTTTGGTGATCTCCGAATCCGAAGTGCAGTGGATCCAGCTCGCCTCTCTCCCGGCAAATTTCTATACCAAGCCCACCCTGGCGTGGAGCCTGATCGCTCCACATAAAGGCAAATTTCCCATCACTCTTTCATATCTCAGCGGTGGCTTTTCTTGGGATGTGACCTACAACGCCGTCTGGGACGAAGAGAGCCTGGCGCTATCTTCTTGGGTGACGATCAACAACCGCTCCGGCAAGGCCTTTGAGAACGTCAATCTCAAGCTCATCGCCGGAGATATCAATCAGATCCGCAATCAATACGACAAATACAGCCGATCGATGATGGAAGCGGATGTGGCATATGGTGGCGCCGCACCGTCTTTTGAGACCAAGGCATTTCATGATTTTCACATGTATACCCTTGATCAAAAGGTCAGCTTTGCAAATAACCAGACCAAGCAGCTTGAGCTTTATCCCCTGCAAAACGTGATGGCGCGCTCTGTCTATGAATACTACACAAACGGCAGTGGAGTGAATTCCGTTATCAAGTTTGTAAATACAGAAGATCAAGGCTTGGGCAAAGCCCTGCCCAAAGGCGCTTTCAAGATCTACAAAGCTGATTCGGACGGCAACCTAGAATTCATCGGTGAGGATAGCATCAACCACACAGGACGCAACGAAGAGATCTCGATCACGACCGGTAAGGCCTTTGACCTCGTGGCATCTACTTCCATCCGCAATCAAAAGACCATCTCCTCACGCGCCAATGAGCGTGAATACCACATGAACCTGCGCAACAATTCTGATGAAACCAAGCGCATCAATGTAATCCACCAATTAAGCGGAAATGCCAGGATCGTCTTCACAGAACTGCGCTATGCCTATGATGAAGTTAAAAACCGGGTGACATACACCGTCACAATCGAGCCAAACGCAGAGTATAACTTCTTTTTCCGCGAACGTAATGAGTGGTGATGCTCATCCCAAGGAGGAACCATGCGCGAAAAGATCTTTAGCAATTTAGTCGGCATCCAGCGCGAGATGCTCAAATTGATCGGTGAAGTCAATGCGCTCAATGGCGGACCCACCGCCTTGGAAGATGCCATCGACGAATCCTGGCATCCCAAATGTGACGTATTTCAAACAGATACTCAGTGGATCGTGATCGCGGAGCTGGCAGGAGTGGAAAAGGACGAGATTTCCATCTCGCTCAGCGAGGACTATCTGCGCATCAGCGGATCGCGGACTTTCCCCTCATCAAGCTGCCAGATTTGCTACTTCAATCTCGAAATAGAGACCGGTCATTTTGAGCGTAGAATCTTCTTCCCGGATATCGCCATTGATCGAGAAACCCCAAAAGTGAGCTATATCAATGGGATCTTGCGCATCGCTTTTGAGATCAAGCCGGTGATAGAGCGCATCATCCCCATTTCATAGTCGATAGACCATATGTTTGAAGCTTTTGGATCAAGAGTTCTGGCGGGAGTGGTATCGCTCTCGATGCTGCTCTTTTCGTCATTCAAAGGCAACGACCCCAAAATGACAAATCTGGGATATCGCAATTCAGACAGCTTCTTGTATGTAAGCGGCATCATGGAAAATGCCTTTGACAACGATTTCCCCACCATCTTTGCCTCCGGAACCCCGATCAGCGTGATCTATGATCTGGAGATCAGACAAGGCAATCGGATCGTGGCAAAAAACTCGTTTAGACACACGGTGAACTACAACCCCGCCACCGGAATTTATGAGCTCAGAAAAGACGGAAGGGGAGATCTCTTTCGCAGTGATTCTGTACAGGATATCATGCGTCACCTATCGAGCTTTGACTTTGGCATTCCCCATCAACCCTCATGGGCTCAAGTGCAGATCAGGATCGAAGCTCGGCTGCCTGTCGTGCATTTTGACACTATGAACAAAGAAGTGGATCTGATGGTGCTCTGGAAATACGAAAAGCCCTCTGCCAGGATCCACGCAGATCTTAGAACTCCGGAGTAAGCAGGATTTATGAAAAACAGATTTGGTATGCGAACCCAGATTATTGCCCTCTTTTTGATAGTCTCAATCGGGGGACTGGTGATCCTGAACAATGTCTTTCAGGCCAAGCAGGAAAACATTCACAGCGCGCTCAAGGGAATGGAGCTCAGCAGCCAATTGCGCGATATCCGGCACTATAGTAGTGAGGATTCTCTGCAGGCAGAGGCCTTGATGCGCGATTTTAATGAGGCCAAAGCAGTGGTAAACATTGCCCTCAGCGACTCCCGAGTGATGACATCTGTGGTGCTGCTTTTGGTGATAGTGCTTTCCACCACCGTCTTCATCATCGTGATCTGCAGATTAAGCAAACCCCTGCGAGAGCTCAAACACGCCACAGATCAGATCCGCCAAGGAAACTTCAGTGTGCACCTGCCAGAAACCGGACTTCCCGAGATGCGCGAGCTCAAGAGCTCCTTCAACATGATGTCTCGAGAGCTGGAAGCGATTCAGACCCGCCTCCTGGTGGCGGAAAAAGAAATGATCTGGAAAGATCTCTCCCGAATCCTTGCGCATGAGATCAAAAACCCCCTCACACCCATCCAGCTCGCAATCCAACGCTTGGAAGAACGCTTGGAAACAAACCCTGAAGCCATCAAAGAAATCCTGCCGGAATCCGTATCCATAATCACCCAAGAGATCGAAAATCTCAGGCTTTTGGCACAAGACTTCTCAAACTATGCCAAGGTCAACCAACCCAATACCGAAGAGTTCAATCCGGCACTCTCCATCCGTGAGATCGTCAAGTCCTATTGCCAAGATTATCAGATCGAGCTTGATCTCGCCGAGGATCTCAAAATTAGATTTGACAAGACCCATTTCTACCAAGTCCTGACCAATATTCTCCAAAATGCGATCGATGCCTCAGAATCCGGCAAACCCATCATGATCCGCCTCTATGGAGAAAAGAGCTATGCCGTGCTCTGCATCAAAGATCAAGGCATAGGAATCGAAAGAAAAGATCTCCAGCGCATCTTTGAGCCATATTTCTCCAAGAAATCCAAAGGCACCGGATTGGGGCTCGCCCTCGTCAAAAAGCTCTGCGACGCAAATGGCTCCATCGTGAGAGTCAAAAGCGAAATTGATAAAGGCACGGAGTTTACCGTGATCATCGAAGGCGTCTGATGAAGATACTGATCATCGACGACGAAAAAAACATCCGCCTCAGCCTCAGCGGCATCCTTGAAGATGAGGGCTATGAAACCGCCGGATTCGGAAGCGTGAGCGAAGGCTTGACAGCCGTCGAAGAGCATGATCCGGACGCCATCTTGCTGGATGTCAAGCTCCCCGATGGAAACGGCATTGACGCCCTCACCGCCATCAAGAAATACAACCCGCAAATCCCGGTGATCATGATCTCAGGAAACAGCAATATCAGCGATGCCGTCAAAGCCATCAAACAAGGCGCTTTTGACTTTCTGGAAAAGCCCCTAAGCTTGCCCAAGGTGAAGATCACGGTCAAAAAAGCACTGGATTTCTATGCTATGAGCCTCAAACTCATGCGCATGCAAGCCGATAGCGAACGCGGCTGGAGGATGATCGGAGATTCTCCCATAATGCGGGATCTGAATGCGCTGATAAACAGAGTCGCCTCCAGCAATGCCAAGATCCTCATCCACGGCGAAAGCGGCACCGGCAAAGAACTCATCGCCAGATTGATCCACACTCGCAGCAACCGAGCGGATAAGGCCTTTGTGAAATTCAATTCCGCCGCCATCCCTCGCGAATTGATCGAAAGCGAGCTATTCGGATTTGAAAAAGGTGCCTTCACCGGCGCAAATTCACGCAAAAAAGGCAAGCTGGAAGAAGCCGATAATGGAACCCTGTTTTTGGATGAGATTGGCGACATGGAGCTCGCTGCGCAAGCCAAGATCCTGCGCGTGATCCAACAAGGTGAGTTTGAACGCGTGGGCAGCAATCAGACCCGCCGCATCGACGTCCGCGTGATCGCTGCCACAAACAAAAACCTCCCCGACTTGGTGGCCAAAGGCGAGTTTCGAGAAGACCTCTACTATCGCCTAAACGTCGTGCCCATCCCAAGTCCGCCATTGCGTGAACGAATCTCGGATATCGAGCAATTGATCAATCACTTCGCCATGGATCTTGCTCTGGAGATGGGAACCCGGATCAAAACTTTTGACCCCTCTGCCCTGAATCTCATGAAAAAATATTCCTACCCCGGTAATGTGCGCGAACTCAAAAACATCATCGAACGCATCTACCTGCTCTGTGACCAAGACCTCCTCACAGCCAAAGACATCCTCCCGATCATGCCAAGTGGCGCTGATCGCACAGATTCATTTCGCATGTTTTGGGAAGAAACAGCGCTTTACAATGCCAAGAAAAAAGATTTTGAAATTCGCTACTTAAGCACACAGCTCAAGATCTTTGGCGGCAATATCAGCAAAACTGCCGAAGCTTTGGGGTTGCAGCAGAGCAATCTCTCCCGCAAACTCAGCGAACTGGGAATTAATCACTAGCGCACATTGATCTTTCCTCCCTATCGGCAGTCTTAGAGCCTAATCCTCATAAGCGACACAAGCAGGTCAATTTCGGTGGACAATATTGAAAATTATCGAAAATATTCACCCTGCATTTCCCTAAAAACGACCTCGTAAGTGCTTGCAATATATGGGTTCCTCATGCCTCCCTCACCTCTCGCTCACCGGTCGAGCGTGCAAGCGGTGAGAAAATAAGGACTTAGAGTTTGAGGTTTCCTTTAGTGATTTGAGGATGGCCTCAATGAGGAATCGGCGAGGTTTGAGCTCATTGTATTTCATTTTACGAGCGATAGCCCAAGCGAGTGAGTGGAAGAAGTTGTGCCCCGAGCGATGGCTATATTGCCAGATAATGAGATGGATGTCCTGATTACTAACTTCGAATCCGAACCTGATAGTGTGAGAAGACCCCGGAGCTGACTGATATTTGATCGAGCTTGAATCCAGTAACACATGATCCACCAGGTTAAAGGGCAGCCACTTGGCTTGATCGTAAGAGTAATGAGCATACTGGTAGAGAGCCCACCAAGATGGACTCAAGAGTGTCATCCATGAGGAGTTTAACTTTGGCAGAGCGAGCTTCCTGGCTCCAGTAATCGATACCTGAAAGACTGAGGGGATCAAGCTCCAGCTCCAGGAGGGAGTCGGATTGGTAGATGATGGTGGTGATGCGCTTTATTATCAATTTCATAGTTACGCGTTATCCGTTATGCGTTATGAGTTTGGCGGCTTCAAGTTCCTGGCGGTGCCGGATGCACTTGATGTAGCTATTGAAGACATTGTAATCGAACCAATCGGCATAACGCTGAAGGACTATCTTATCCACGGCGAGGATGCGCTGTTTGAAGGCTTCGGGGATGGTATCCCATTCTTCTTCAAAGCGAAGGCGGGAGAACATTTCCAGTTCGTCTGTAGAATCATCGTCTTCGAAGTAGTCGATGATGTATTCGTAGCATCTTACGCAGTGTTCACCTACTGCCATTGTAACTCCTTTGCTTATTTTTTGATCAGTAAGCATCATAACCTTGCCATGCACCTTGGGATCAAGGTTGTTCATAATGTCGCTCAGTTCTTTGGTATGAAAAGTTTTGAGGCAGGTAGTGTCTCAAAGGTTGGTGTAAATTGGAGTCAGCCAGATGAAGAAAAAGGT
>CALGPA010000117.1 GCA_937960795.1 uncultured bacterium
AGGTCTCAACGAGTCGGTTACATTTCAGAATTGCACATTCGCGGGCAATAGAGGTGGCAGCAGCGTCCTGGGAGTAGCCGGATCAGTCAATCTGATCAATAACATCTTTTGGAACCCGGAGTTGCCTTATGAAATGGTACTACCATTTCAGGAAGATGGGACTGCCACAAATCTGAGTCTGGAGCACAATAACATCCGCGGTGGCGCCAACGGCGTGCTCATCCAATCCGCAAATTACAGCATAGACTGGGGAGAAGGGAATCTGGATGCAGATCCCATCTTTCGCGATCGGACAGAGCATCCCTATAGCCTCTTGCAGGATTCCCCGATGATTGATGCCGGGTCTCCACAGCCGCCCGGGATTGAGCTAGGATGGCTTGACTTGGCAGCTAATGCTAGATACTTCGATGGGAATGGCGATGGCAGAGCCCGCATAGATATCGGAGCTTATGAATATCAACCCATGCCCAGACCGATAAATCTAGGCTATCAAGAGCTTGACAACGCCGTGGCGTTAAGCTGGGAAATGCCGCCATCTGATAGATCTCTGACAGGTTTCCGAGTGTATCGGGACGGCGCGCTTAGGGCAGAATTGGAAGATGCAGCTCAGAGCTACTATGTGGACAGCATAATCATGAGTGGCACCTATAGCTACTTTGTGACAGCCATGTATGGATTGCTGGAGTCAGATCCCAGTGATGCTGTGGAACTATACATTGAAGCCGTGAGCAATGAGGATCCGCTTCTGGCACCGGCTGAGATTAGCATGAAACTGTATCCCAATCCATTTAAGGCGGACACTCATATCAGTTATTTGATACCCCAAAATGCCCTAGTGAGCTTGGAGATACACAATATCAAAGGGCAGCTCATTAGGAGATTAGTCAATGAACATAAAAGTTCAGGCAGTCATCAGGTCGTTTGGGATGGCTGTGACCAAACAGGACGCGTTGTTGCATCCGGGCTGTATTTTGCTCGCTTAAAGACCAATGGGAGAAGCTTGACTAGCAAAATCGTGAAACTGCAATAGAGCTTGAGGTTTATCCAGATTAGTCTTTCCGAATCTTAGCACCAGCCAAGATTAATCATTACGGAACACGTAGTGAAGCGATTCGGGGTCCCCGCAAAATTGCGCAGCAGTTTTGTGGGGTGATTTCGGGGTCCCCGCAAAATTGCGCAGCAGTTTTGT
>CALGPA010000118.1 GCA_937960795.1 uncultured bacterium
TCACCAGTCGCTCACCGGTCGAGCGTGCAAGCGGTGAGAAAATAAGGACTTAGAGTTCTTAGTTCTTAGTTCTTAGTTCGTAGTTCTTAGTTCGTAGTTGGCGCGGCAAAATCGAATCTACAATTTACGATGTACGATCTACAATTAGGGGGTAGTTGCACAAATCGGATTGAGAATTGAGGATGGATACTCAAGGGGTCGTTACGCAAATCGAATGCACAATGTACGATAAACGTTGTACAATTAAAGTGTCGCTGCGCCCGCATCTGCCTCTTTATCACCAAGCCAAAACCAGTCATTCCGGAAAGTCGAACGAAGTGAGGCTTATCCGGAATCTATAGAAACTAGCCACCAGCCCAAAAGGAGTCATTCCGGAAAGTCGAACGAAGTGAGGCTTATCCGGAATCCATCTAAGCACCTCAAACTTCTGTCTGCGTTTTGCCGGGGCTAAAGCCCACCGGAGATCACCGTTTCCCCAAAGCTGCGCTTCGCTTAGCTTCGGGGTCCCCGCAAAATTGCGCAGCAGTTTTGTGGGGCTAAGAAGTGTATCCGGAATCAAATCAATCATCCTCTGCCCTATTATTCGCTTTGTTACGCTACAAGATCTCGCGTCTTCTATGGGAGGATGCAGCCCCTACATTAAGTCAGGATTCAATATGAAGCATCGTGCGGCTTTGCACTTAGCCAGCTAAAGGAGCAGGTGTTCCCTTCTTTTTCTTTGATGACATATTGAGCAAGGGCAGGATCTATCTTTTCCTTGCGGGAACGTTCTGCTATGATCACAGCATCATCGGCGAGGATTCCGCTTTCATAGAGGCTTTGGAGAGTGGGATTGATCAGGTTTTTGTCATAGGGAGGATCCAGGAAGATCACGTCATAGCTTTGATTCGCACTTTTGATGAAGCTTTGCACTTTTTTTCGATAGACGTGGCAGTCATTCTGGCAGCCGATCAGCTCAATATTGCTGATCAGAGTAGCGATTGCTGGGGAGGCAAATTCCACAAAATCCACCCACGCAGCACCACGTGAAATGGCTTCCAGACCAAATGCACCGGTGCCGGCAAATAGATCCAGGACCCGTTTATCTTCAAAGTCTTGATAGGTTGAGAAGATCATCTCGCGGTTAAAATCAGATGTGGGTCTGGTGCTTCTGCCCGGAACAGCGTTGAGCTTGCGTTTTTTATGTTTACCGGCGATGATGCGAATCATGCTTTTTTCTTGAATCTTTTTCCAAGGCCCGGCACTTTGATCTCGAGCTGGACGGGTTTTACTTCAAACCTGGGGCATGAGAGCAGCTTGACGCTCCGGGGTTGTTTGCATCTACGCAGACACTTCTCGCAGATCCTATTATAGCGTTTTGGGAGCTCTTTGCTCATACTTAGGCTTTGGGATTTTGCATATCCACAAAAAGGCTCACTAAGTCCGCCAGGCTGATCTCAGAAAGAGGAGTCTTTTTGTCGTAGCGAGCCAGGACGGCTATGAGCAGATCTTCCACTGAGAGGGTAGAAAATTCGGCAGTGGAATCGACCAGATTGAGCTGAGCTTGTCTTTCGATATCCTCCAGCACTTCCGATAGGGCGTCCAGTTCGGATTCTTCCGCCAAGATCTCATCTTCAAAGACGATTTCGCTTTCTTGGATGCCTTCTCCGAGTTTTTCCATGGCGCGGAACATATTGTCAAATCCTTGGTGACTTAGCACTTTGAGATACGCCAGCTCTTCGGGAGTAAAGAGCTTTTCGATGCGGGGATCATAGCGATTTGAGGGATCGTTTAGGATTCTGGCGTGGAGGGCCTCGATCTTCTCCCTGATGGCAGGTGAAGAGTCATTTTGGGCGATAAGCTCGTAGGTGGCCAGAGCATCAAAAAACTGGTTTTGTTCTTCAAAAAGCTTTGCCAGAGTGATGGTTGGAGTCCAATTCACTGGTATCTTCATTATTTTCTCCCGATATAAGTAGTCAACGCGTCAATAAAAGTCAATGGCATTTTGTGTCAATAGCTTTGTTGAGGCAAATCCCGCAAGCCGCGGAATATCAAAAAGCAATGCGATTCAGATTGGCTTCGATGGTTTTTGCTCCGATGCCCTTCACTTTGAGGAAGTCCGAGATGTCCTCAAATCTGCCATGGAGATCTCTATATTCCAAGATGGCTTTGGCTTTTGCGGGACCGATTCCTTTGAGCGTGCAAAGCTGCTCCAGCTCGGCAGTATTGAGGTTTATCACTTCCTCCTCATGTGGTATGAGAATAGTCTTGTCTGCAGCGGAGATTTCGGGCAAGAGAGAATCTCCAAAGACCACGAGATAGGGATAGCTTCGACGATAGATCCCCGCTCCGATCCCCGATACACGGATCAGGTCAATCACGTTTTCGAAAGGATCTTGCCGGCGGTATTCTATGATATCATCGGCTCTTTTTTGTCCGATTCCCGGGATAGCCATGAGTTCTTGAGCGCTTGCACTGCGGATATCCACTTTGAGCGGGATTTCCTCAGCCAAAGCCACGCGCAAGCTATCGGATATCTCAGATCCGGTCTTTTGTCCCTGATATCCCGCCAAGGATAGGACAGAGCCCAGCATGATGATCCCTGCAATGATCAGGATAACACGCTGTTCGGATGGAGTCAGGATCTGACTAAGGGGGTTTTTCATGATTGTGCACGCGGAACGACAAACACGGCTTCCGCCTCGGCATATATTCCATCGGAATCTTTGAGCTCTGCGCGGGTGTGGAGGGTTCGGCTTTTTGCTTCTTTTATCCATCCATGAAGCTGAACCTGTTTGCCCGGGGCGAGCGGACGGCGGAAGCTGACGGTGAGCTTTGCGGTGAAGGCGATCTTGCCGCTATGGATGACCGCTTTTGCCATGACTTCGTCAAGGAGGCTGGAGAGGATCCCGCCATGCACCACGCTTGGATAGCCTTCATACAGCTCTGAGACGCAAAAGCTTGCTTTGGCAGAATCGTCCCCGGGATATTCAAAATCCAGCTTGAGCCCGATGGGGTTATCTTTCCCGCAGATGAAGCAATTTTGATATTCCCGGCTCACAAGATGCTCCTAGCTGTGCCTATTGATATATTCTTGGATCTGTGCAAGCTCATCTTCATAGCCTTGCTTACCCATGAGAGCATAGGTGGCGATCTTACCTGCTTCCACACCGGGTTGATCAAGGGGATTGATCTTGAGCAGCTTGCCGGTGAAGACCGTCTGAATCTGGTACATCATGATCATCTCACCAAGGTTTTGAGCATTGATCTCATCGAAGATCAGGTTTGCATTTGGACGTCCGGCTTTGCAGAGAGCGATTTCGGTGGCAAGCCGTTCTGCCGCGAGCAATTCGGAAAGTTTTTTGCCGCCCAGATAGCTGATCTCATCTTGTTGTGGGTATAGATTTGGAATTTCATAATCGTGCTTGAAGTTCTCCACCGAGATGAATGTCAGCACCTTGTCATTTGGTCCGTCGGTGTAGAGCTGGATCTGGGAATGTTGATCGGTGCTTCCCAGTGCTTTAACCGGGGTCTGTCCGACATAGATTTCCCGACCGCTGAGATCGTGGCGTTTGCCCAGGCTTTCTGCCCAGAGCTGGCGATACCAATCTGCGAGGTCATACAGTGAGTTGCTGTAGGGCATCATCACGCTGATGTTTTTTCCTTCCCGCATATACAGGTAGTGGAGCAACCCGTTGATATAGGGCGGATTCTGCATGATATCCGCATTTTCGCTTTGCCCGCGCATCGCTTTTGCTCCCCTGAGCAGAGCTTTGATATCGATCCCGGCAAAGGCGGAAGAAAGCAGACCGACATCAGTAAGCACGGAAAATCTTCCACCCACATTGTTCGGCACGACGAAGGAGGCAATTCCTTCTTGTTTGATGACTTGGCGCAAAAAACCTTTGTCTTTGTCGGTGGTGATCACCAGGTGTTTTTTATAGTCTGAAGGATATCTGTCTTTGAGGATCTTGGTGAGTATCAGGAAGGCAGCCATGGTCTCGGCGGTGGTGCCGCTTTTGCTGATGACATTGAAGACTGTCCTATTCAAATCCACTTCGCTGAGGATCTCATGAAGGTATACGGGATCCACATTGTCATAGACATATACCTTGCGTTTGAGCTCTGCCTCGGTCTTCATAGCATTATATAGAGCCTTGTTTCCCAATGCACTGCCACCGATCCCCAAGACCACCATGGTATCAAAGCTGTCAGCTATCTGATCGACATATTCGAGAATCGGCTGCACATCATACTCAGGAAGATCATAGAATCCCAAGATGCCGGCTTTGCGGTCTGTATTGATAGCGCTGATGGCGTCCTTTACGTTGTCGGCAAAATCTACCAAACGAGAGGTCTTGATGGCAGAACGAAGGTGTGGATTGGAGAGAAGGTTTTGATAATCAAAGCGGATCATGGATACTCCTGTTCGGAATAATAGGGTTTTAGAGTTCTAAAAATCAATTCATCTACCTTGGGTAGGGATGTGGAAAAATCAAAGTTTCTAATGATCATGCTGAGCTTCTCGTCGCACCGTGTGATCCCGGATTTGACATCAAAGTAGCTTGCGGAACTCACGCTCAATTCGTTGATGCCCATTCCGATGAGCAGCGGCGTGTACTCTTTGATTGATGCCATCTCTCCGCATACTGAAAGCGAGGTGTCGTGCTTGGAAGCATTTATCACAATTGCTCTGATCAGCTTTAGCACAGCCGGATGGTGTTGGATAAAATATCTTGAAACGCTGTCATTATTGCGATCCACTGCCAGGGTATATTGCACCAGATCGTTTGTGCCGATGGAGAGGAAATCGCAATGTTGAGCCAGAGAATCCGAGCTGAGTGCAGCTGCAGGAATCTCAATCATGCAGCCCAGAGGAAGATCGGGATCATATTCGATGCCGGCTTCGTAGAGATCATCAGCGCAGGATTTGAAGATCTCTTTGGCGGCCAGAAAGTCGTCCGCGTCGATGACCATGGGAAACATCAGGCGGATCTTGCCAAATGCTGAAGCACGCAGCACCGCTTTTATCTGAGAGCGCATAAGCTTGGGATTGGCCAAGAGCAGGCGGATTCCGCGGTTTCCCAGATAGGGATTGTCCTCTTTTTCGGAGGAGATCAAATGCGAGATCTTGTCGCCGCCTATGTCAAAGCTGCGAATTGTGAGCGTCTTTGGAGCTATCTGCTCTGCCATGCTTTTGTAGATTGCAAATTGCTCTTCTTCATCCGGCAGATGGTCTTTGTCCATGAGGAGAAATTCCGTGCGAAAGAGTCCAACTCCGCTGCAGTCAAGCTCCCGGACCTGCGCAATCTCCTCAGGAAGGCCAATATTTATACTCAATTGGATCTGCCGATGGTCCATTGTCTCGCAGGCGATGTTTTTTAGCTTCATCTGTTTGGAGAGAATAAGCTCTTGGATCTGCAGCTTTTGGGCGAAGTATTCGAGATTTTCATCATCCGGATCCTGGACTAACAAGCCGGATTCTCCATCGATCATGAGCAGATCACCTTCTGAAAGCTTGTCTTTGAGATCCGGGATGCCTGCCACACAGGCAAGCTTCATGGCTCGGCTGAGAATGGCGGCATGGGCTGTGTAGCTGAGGTTTTCCGCCAGAAATCCGGATATACCTCTTTGTTTTAAAGCGCTGATATCACTGGGTTGAATATGCTCGAAGATGGGGATGGAATCTTCATCGAGCTGTCTAAGATGTTCATTTTCAGAGTCTAAAATTTGCCGAATCAAGCGAGATTTGACGTCCTCAAAATCTGATGACCTTTCTGCAAAGAGATTATTTGCCATGCTCCTAAAAATCTCTATGGCCTCGTCAAAGACCAGTTCAATGCTCTTTGCTGCAGGATAGAGATCTTCCTCGATCTTTACCCGAATCATCGCCAAGATCTCAGGATCATCCAGGATCTCGATATGCGTGCTGAGAATATCCTTTTCTGAATCCGTGATCTCGGATCCTTTTAGATAAGCTTCCAATTCCCTTTTTGTGACGGCAATCTGCTCTTGAAGAAGATCCAGCTCTTTTTGCACATCCTCGCACGCGATCTTGTCGGTCGGGATAGTGGGCATAATGTGCGCTACAAACACCGCCTTACCTATTGCCAGTCCCTTGGATATTGCCCTTCCGGTATAGCTTTGCATCTTATTCTCCAAAGCCGGATTCGATCATGTCGCCAATCTCTGTGATGAGATATTCCTCATCGACTCCTTCCGCGATCAATTCCAATGTGCTGCCGCACTCCGCTGCCAACATCATCACACCCATGATGCTCTTTCCGTTTACTTTGGTGCCGTCTTTCTCGATGTAAAATTCTGAACGGAACTTCGTCGCGGCACGCACCATGAGGGCGGAAGGACGGGCGTGGAGCCCGAGTTTATTCTTTACTGTCACTGTCCTGCGCATCATCTTCCAACTTCTTTTGCATGGTTTTTTTGCGGATTTCGTCGTGTACTTTCTGATTAAAATCCTCTGCGGCATCATATCCTACGCCCTTGAGAATCATATTCATTGCAGCTACTTCGACGATTACAGACACGTTTTTGCCCGGCGAAACGGGCAGATAGATGATGGGAATCTTCACGCCAAGATGCTCGGCATAGCTATCTGATAGGCCGATGCGCTCATAATCCATGTTTTCTTGCCAAGGCATGAGCTCCATCTGCATGTCGATGGTCTTTTGCCGGCGAGTTCTTTCAATGCCAAACATCCGCTCGACATTCACAAAGCCTACTCCGCGGATCTCCATGAAATGCCCAAAGGCGCGCCCCGGCCTGCCGATCAATTGATCATCAAGATAGCGCAGAGTGATCAAGTCATCTCCCACAAGAGAGTGTCCCCTATGCACGAGATCCAAAGCGCATTCGCTTTTGCCGATGCCGCTCTTGCCGGTGAGCAGGATTCCCTGTCCAAAGACATCAACAAGGGTGGCATGGATGGTCTTTTCGAGGGCAAAGATGTCTTGCAGATAGCGGCTGAGATGCTGAATGAGATTGATCGTGGAGAGCCGGCTTGAGAGCATGGCGATGTTTAGATCATTTGCCAAAAACTCGATCACCGGCGGCAATGTAAGCCCCTTGGAGATAATGATGCACGGGATGTCTGTCTTGAACATATCTCTGGTTCTTAGGATCAATTCCTCCTCTTTGAGGGATTGCAGATAACGCACCTCTGTCTCGCCGAAAACCTGTATCCTTTCAGCAGAAAAGACTTCCAGATATCCTGCCAGGGCAAGTCCCGGACGGTTTACATGCGGTGAATTGATCTTCTTGGAAAGGGTCTGCGGCTCAGTCACTAGGGACAAAGCAAGATCCTTCTTTTTGGCATCAAAGAATTCTCGAACTGTAATTTCTTTCATAAGATCCTTTTAAGGCCTCTGCCCCTCCCAATAAGGAAGGGGCTTTTGGCCGTTTTTATGCCGATTATATGAGGAGTTCCCCCCCCCCATGATGTCGGCAAATGTGGTGTTTGCTTAGGGCTCAAAGAGCTTGAAGTTTTCGTTATCCTTTTTCACAAGGACGTTTATGCGGTCGGTCTCGATGTTTCTAAAGATGAAGAAGTCTTCTTTGACTTCGTCCATTTTCTCGATTGCTTCGTGGATATCCAGAGGTTCTGTGACCACGCGTTTGGTCTTGAGCGTGCGGCGCACTCTATCGGTTTGGTTGACCGTTATATCAGACGCGCGCGAGAAGCTGTCAAAGTGATCCTTGAGAGCCTTCTTTTGGTGGTCTGTAACGCGGTCTTTGAGTTTCTTTATCTGAGCTTCCATCTTGTCTAGGGCATTGTCGATGGAGAGATACATGTCCATTTCTTCAGCTTGCGATTGCAGGCTGAACTTGCCGGCATGCATGGAAAGCTCGCATATATTGCGGCTATTTTCCAGAGCAAGGGTCACATGGATCGTGATGATATGATCAAAATACTTCTTCATTTTCAGGCATGAGCTTTCCACATAGTCACGGATCGCTTTAGTAAGTTCGAAGTGACGGGCTGTAATCGTGATTTGCATCGTAATCCTCCAGTTATATTTTGTGGATACTGAGGTCTCGCAGATCCTCTGCGGATTCCATAATTGCTTCAGATAAAGTGGGATGGGCAAAAACGATATCCTCTATAGACTCTGCTGTCATCTTAGTTGAGATCATGATGGCTCCCTGAGCTATCAATTCGGCAGCATTGGGTCCCATGATGTGCATCCCCACCAGTTGCCCGTTATCTTTGCGGGCTATGCTTTTTACAAAGCCTTGGGTAGCAGACATGGACATTGCTTTGCCGTTTGCTGAGAAGGGGAATTTCCCCACCACAATCTCGCCATATTTCTCTTTTGCTTCCGCTTCGGTAAGACCCACTGAGCCGATTTCCGGATTCGTGAATGTGCAGCGCGGAATATTGGGATAGTTTAAACTATGTTTGGGCTCAGGACGCTTGCCCATGAGAGCGGCAATGTCTTCCACTGCCAGAAGTCCTTGTTTGCTGGCTGTATGCGCCAGTTGCATCTTGCCGGTCACATCGCCGATTGCCCAGATGCCCTTGGCGGAGCTGCGCATCTTGTCGTCGATGACAATGGCAGATCTATCGGTTTTGATCTCAAATCCTTCACAGTCGATGCCAAAAGCAGGAGCTCTGCCGACGGAGAGCAGCACTTTCTCGGCGAAGATCTCGCCTTCATTGGAAAGGGATAGCTTCATCATACCATCAATCTGATTGATCTCATTTACAGCTGTGTTGAGATGGATCTTAATGCCACTCTTCTTAAGAGCAAGAGCAAGGCGTTTGGAGATCTCTTCATCTTCGAGCGCGATCAAACGCGGAAGAAACTCGATGATGCTCACCTTGACTCCGAAGGCAGCAAAGATGGAGGCAAATTCGCAGCCGATCACTCCCCCTCCGACCACTGCCAAGCTTTCGGGAAGGCTGTCCATCGCCAAGATCCCGGTGGAGCTGAGAATGTGCTCTTCATCGATCTTAATGCCGGGCAGGCTTTTTGCTCCACTGCCGGTAGCCACGATGATGTATTTGGCTGTGTAGCTGCTCTCGTCCGAGCATTGTACCAGATAGCCATCTTCGGTCTTTGATATCTTCATGGCAGCGGCTGAGATCACCGGAATCTTGCGTTTGCGGAAGAGATATTCGATGCCGCCTACGAGCTGTTCAACGATCTGATTCTTACGCTGCCAGATCTTGCCATACTCCGGTGTCATCTCGATCTTTGGCAAGCCAAAGACTTCGGATTCGCGGATTTCGCGGACGAGTTCTGCGCTTTTCACCAAGGTCTTGGTGGGAATGCATCCCCAGTTTAGGCAGATGCCACCGAGCCGCTGTTTTTCGATCACGGCGCATGATATGCCATATTGTGCGAGCCGGATAGCGGATTCATATCCGCCGGGTCCGCCGCCAATTACTAATACATGAAAGTCTTGCATGTGTCCTCTATCTTCTTCTTAATCTACTGTTTAGGATGCCGAGCTCATTTCGATATTTGGCGATGATCCGCCGCGAGATATTGAGTCCTTCCGCTTTGAGCATCTCGACCAGTTCTTGATCAGAGAGCGGTTTCTTTTTGTCTTCGGCCTCGATGAGGCGAATGATGCAGCTTTTGGCTTGTTGCCGGGAGATGCTCTCATAGTTGTCATCCCTGCCGGCGGTGGAGCTGAAGAAGTCCTTCAGAGCGAAGATGCCATATGGAGTTTCGGCATATTTGTGTTTGACCACTCGGCTGATGGTGGATTCGCTCTTGCCCAGATCTTGGGCGATGGCGCTGTAAGTGAGGGGTTGGAGGACCCCGCTGCCGTTGTAGAAGAAATCTTTTTGATGCTTGATGATGGAAAGAGAGACCTGCTCGAGGGTGCGCATGCGCATATAGATAGATTTGATCAAGAACTTCGCACTGTTGATGCGTTCGCGCACAAATGAGAGCGTCTCACGATCAAAGTAGCCCCGGTTGATCATGCTGCGATAGCGTGAGCTGATCACGATATTGGGCGTGATGCTATCGTTGATGATCACCACATAGTCGCCTTCGATGCGTTTGAGCGTCACATCTGGATAAACATAGGATGCGCTGCTATTTAGGATCCTCAAACCCGGTTTTGGATCCAGCTTTGAGATCTGCTGACGATAGATCATGATGGTGTCTTCAGACACATTAAAGCATGAGGCAATCTTGCTATAGCGCCGATGGATGAGATCTTCAAAGTGTTCGCCCACCATGCCTCTGATGATTGGGTTTTCTCTTTGTTGCTCACTGAGTTGAGCCATGAGGCATTCCGTGATGTTTCGAGCTGTGATTCCCTTGGGACTGAGCTGCAGGATGATCTCATGGAGTTCGTCCGCTCGACGGCAGGAGAGCTGATAGCGTTGAGCCGAGAAATAGAGGTCATATCCTTGTGGCAAAAAGCCATAGACATCGCAGCTATCCACCAGTTCCGTGACAAACTCCACCTCAGTTTCAGGGAGATTGAGGGGATAGAGCTGTTCGAGATAGCCATCTTTGCCATCGCCTTCATAGCGGATCGAGCTTTCGCTGCTTTCAGTTTCGCTTTCGCCCCGATAGGACTCATTTGATGAGTGGTATTCGTTCCATTGATCCAGGATGTCGGTGAGTTGCTGCGCCTCTTTGCTGGCGGCGCTCACTTCTTCGGGGCTATCCACATCATCCAGAGCGGTATTGCTTTCAGCCTGTTCTTGCTGCAGATCCTCTTCGTGATTCTCCTCATCGTCCTTTTCCTCGCGCAGCTCCAAAAGCGGATTGCTCTGGAGTTCTTGGCGGATATAGCCTTCCAGCTCGAGGATGGGCAGAGAGAGCATCTTCAGGGATTGCAGCATCTTAGGCTTGAGAGCCAGCTCCTGCTTCTGTTTGAGTGAAATATGCTGATTCATTGTGCTCATGATCTTTCTTCAAATGGGCTCATTGTGAACCTTTCTCCCAGATACAGTCTTTTAGCGTTTTCGTCGTTGATCAGCTCTCTGGAAGAGCCGGATACGATGATCTTACCTTCGTAGATAATATAAGCGCGGTTCACTATTTTCAAAGTCTCAATTACGTTATGATCGGTGATCATCACCCCGATGTTCTTTTGCCTGAGCTTTTCGATGATGTCCTGAATATCGGACACCGCGATAGGATCGACTCCGGCAAAGGGCTCGTCCATAAAGATAAAGGTGGGGTTTGTGACCAAAGCCCGGGTGATCTCCAGCTTACGCCGTTCTCCTCCCGAGAGGGTATATGCTTTTTGTTTGGCGAGCTTTGCCAGATTCAGCTCAGTGAGCGCTTCATCGAGCTTGTTGCGACGCTCTTTGCGCGGAATCTTCAGGGTTTCCAGGATCGCCATAACGTTTTCTTCGACCGTGAGCTTGGCAAAGATGGATGGTGCTTGTGCCAGATAGCCCATGCCCATGCGGGCACGTTTGTACATTGCTTTGTGGGTGATATCCTCACCGTTGAGCAGCACCTTGCCCTGATTTGGCTTTGCCAGACCAATGATCATATAAAATGTGGTGGTCTTTCCAGCGCCGTTGGGACCCAATATGCCCACGACTTCACCCTGATTGATTTCCAAGCTGAGCTCATTAACCACGGTGCGCTTGCCGTATATCTTCACGAGGTTTTGTGCTTTGATCTTATGCAATTCCATATCTTACAATTTAAGCCTTATCTTTTGCCGTGTCAAGGTTGATTCTCAAAAAAATAGCTGCCCCGGATGCTGCCGCCCATGTCCATAAGTTTTAGCTTATTGTCATCGTCGAAGATAGCCTTGAGCCGCTCCCCGCTGGCGCTATTGATAAAAAAGTCTTTGGAGCCGTCCTGATCCTGCTCAAAGAAGTAGGACACGTCCAGATCCGCACTAAAATCCTGCAGCTTCCCATCCACGAAGTTCAGCTCGATATTCGCAGCCTGCACCCAATTCTTCTTCTCATCCTGCTCTTCCGCGGCAAAATATACTTGACAGGAATCCACCAAGACCACTCGGCTCAGCTTTTGCTCTTCAAAATATAGATGAAACTCCCGCGCAGTGGCAGTGGCGAAGTCATTATAAAAATCCGGCTCCCCGGTGAAAACCGCCCGCTCTTCATTGGCAAAATAGATCAAGAAATCGCTGCTGGCATGATAATCCTGAGTGCGGGTCTCGACATTGAAGGTGGCAATCAGCTTGCGCTCTTCTTCAAAAAACTCCATTTTATCCGCATTGATATAGAGCGTATCCTGCAGCCCCGCGCGGATGCGAGGCTCTTCGATGAGATATGCATAGCCATTTGCCCTATCCCAAAACCCATAGCCACATTCGGCATGAGCATTTTCCCGCTCGTCCCAAGCGCGCACGTTTTGCCAGATCGTGATAGTGTCCCTCGCTCTGTCGTAGATGCCGTGATCCCCTTCCATCCGGCGCCCAAAGCCTTGGGAAGTCCGCTGCGTAGCGCGCACCTTTCCGCCCAGATTGAGCACCTGAGTATTGCGATAATATGCCAGAGAATCCGCCACGAGATGCAATGAATCGTTTTCCACGACCACATTCCCGGAGAGCCGCGCGATCTTCGGACCATCTAGGATCACCGCCCGATCCGAACGAAACTCGATCTCCCCATAGAAGAAATGCACCCGACCATTGAGCTGAAGAACCTGTCCGCTCTCAAGATTGACCATATGCAGTCGGTCGGCATTGATCAGGCGGAATCTGCCGGGATCACTCTCTTGTGCCCAGAGCAAAGTCAGGATGATGAGCAGGCTACCAAGAAAAATCTTCTTCAACTATATATCCTTCTGCCGAGACGGTCTCCATCTCCACATAGCTGAGGCGTGAATCCGTGCGTAAGCTGTGTCCGCGCAGGACGTCTTCCCCGCGCGTGAGCACCACATAGACCGGCACCGTGATGTGATCCGAGGTGCGTTCCCAGACTATGCGCTGGGTGCGAATCGTGCCCTCTTCGCTCTCATAGAAGGCATTGCCATTGGCAAAGATGATATTACGCGCATCATCCACGATGGTGGTATCTGCCATGATCACAGAGCTTTTGATGCCCTCCCTGTCATAGGAGGTCAGGATCACGTCATAGCCATAGAGCATCCGACGATCCGTAAAGCGCTCCATTCGATTGGCTTCGATGATATAATCAAGCCGATTATTTGTATATTCCATGATCCGCACATTCCGGGCATTTTCTTCCGGAATGCCGCTTTCTAAGACGCCCGACTCCTGCTTCAGATCATCATTCGCACAGCCGAAGGCCAAGCTCAGCCAGAGGATCAGCAGGATAAATCCGCGGCCAATGGGTAGACGCCGGATCTTGGGGCTCATCAACTCACGCTTTCCAGATAGCTGCTGATGGCTCTCTCATAGAGCCCTTTTTTGGCGAGAACAAAGTCGATCAATTCGCGCACAGCCCCGCGTCCTCCCTCGCGAACCGTGACCATATCCGCCACCTTATGGATCTCGGGATGAGCATTTTGCGGAGCCACCGATAGCGCCGCGCGGCGCATGCAAGGCACATCGTTCCAATCATCTCCCATATAGATCACATTGTCAAAATCCAGATCAAGCTCCTCAAGCAGACGGCTCACGCAATCCAGCTTGTGCCCCACGCCCTGATGCAGATGCCGGATCTTCAGATCCACACAACGCTGCTTTAGCGCGTCGGACTTCCTGCCGCTGACCACTGCCACTTCCAGATCAATCTTAGAAAGCAGCATCATGCCCATGCCATCGGCGGCGTCAAACTGTTTAAGATCCAGATTGTCGTTTCCATAAATGATGCGTCCATCGGTGAGCACTCCGTCACAATCCAGGATCATCAGCTTGATCTGAGCCCAGTTTACCGGGCGTTTATTGGGGCGCACCAGATAGTTTACCATCTTTCTCCTCCGATGAGTTTTGAGATTTTCACACAATCCGAAAGCAGCGGCTCCATCTCGTCCAAGCTCAGCATCGTCGCCGCATCGCTTTTGGCATTTGCGGGATCCGGATGACACTCGATAAAGAGCCCGCGCACCCTGCCGGTGGCGATCGCTGCTCGTGCCATGATCGGGGCAAATTCCGGATTACCTCCCGTGGAAACGCCGCTGGAAGGGCGTTGCAGTGAGTGCGTTAGATCATAGATCACCGGGTATCCGATCTCGTCCATGATGCCGAAGCTGCGAAAATCCACCACCAGATTGTGATATCCAAAAGAAGTTCCCCTCTCGGTGACGAGCAAATGCTTGTTCCCAACCTCTTCCGCTTTGGCACAAGCCGCACGCATATCTTCCGGCGCCATAAACTGGGCTTTTTTGATATTCACTATCCGCCCGGTGGCGGCAGCGGCTCGAATGAGATCCGTCTGGCGGCTCAAAAACGCCGGAATCTGCAAGATATCGCAGATCTCGGCAGCCTCGGATACTTCGCATACTTCGTGCACATCGCTGAGGATGCTCAGATCCAGCTCGCGCTTGATCTCATGCAATATCCGCAGCCCGTCTTTGATGCCGGGGCCGCTATAGGAGCTGCTGCTCGTGCGATTTGCCTTTTTGTAGGACGCTTTAAACACAAAAGGCAGATCCAGCTTTTGGCTCAGATCCTTGAGATATCGCGCAGTTTTCCACATGATCTCATCACTCTCCACGACGCAGGGTCCGGCGATGAGAAAAAAGCTCGGCGCATTCTTCAGGCTGTCATATAGGGACATCTTCCTTCCTAACTGAGTTTTTTGATTCCTTCCCAACTGCGGTCTTTGGTATTCATGCCAAAATGACCGTAGGCAGCGGTGGGACGATAGATCGCCTCTCTAAGGCCAAGATATTCGATGATTCCCTTTACTGTCAAGTCAAATTCTTTCATGATCATTTCTTCAATCATAAAGTCCGGCATGACGCCACTGCCAAAGCTATCCACCATCACCGATACCGGATGGGAATCGCCGATCACAAAACTCATCTGGATCAGACATTCCTTGGCCAAGGATGATTCCACGATGCTTTTGGCAATGTGCCGCGCCATATAAGCTGCACTACGGTCCACCTTGGTGGCATCCTTTCCGGAAAAAGCTCCGCCGCCATGCTGCGCCCATCCGCCATAGGTATCCACGATGATCTTGCGCCCGGTGAGCCCGGTGTCTGCCGCAGGTCCGCCATCTTCCCATTTTCCCAGTGGATTGATCATGATCTTGGGAGCTTTGATCTCAAAGAGCATGTCTGCGCCCATGCTGCTGATAGTGGGCTGCACCACCTGCTCGATGATGCTCTCTTTCATGATTTCAAAGTCATGATCCGTAAAGGGTTGATGATTTGTGGAGATCACCAAGGTGTCCAGAGCCTTGGGCTTGCGCCCTTCATAGACAAAGCTCACCTGGCTCTTAGCGTCCGGCAACAGCCCGGTGATGCTGCCATCTTTACGGGCTTGCGCCAGCTTGAACATGAGCTGATGCGCCACTACGATGGGGATAGGCATCAGGGATTTGCTCTGGGAGCAGGCATAGCCAAACATCAAGCCCTGATCCCCCGCTCCTTCATTGTCCTTGAGCTCCTTCTCCTGCTCGTGAAGATAATTCTGAATCTCACAATCCATATCAAATCCCTTGCCGGAATGTGTATAGCCGATATCCTTGATCACTTCCCGAACTATGGGCTCGACCGCGATGATCTTTGATGAACTGATTTCTCCTGATAATATCACCCTGTCCTTGGTGCACAAGGTCTCGCAAGCTACCTTGCTCATGGGGTCCGCTGTAAGATATGCGTCCAAGATAGCATCCGAGATCTGATCGCAGACCTTATCGGGATGTCCCTCTGAAACTGACTCTGAGGTGAAGATGTATGAGCTGTTCTTCTCCCCGGAATTGGCGTGTAGTGCTGTCATGTATTTCTCCTTGTATATGCTCTGCTCACGCCCGGATTCATCGATCAAAATTGACAAAAAAATACCGGCTGCCAAAGCCGGATATAAATCACCCGCACTTTAGCACATTTATAGCGCGGAGCAAAGAGCAAATTACCGCGTTTTGTCTTTAAGGCAAAAGCGCATATGCTTCCGCCACATTATGAAAATCGGCGATCTGCCTGCCATATAATGCTGAAAGCAGACCGCCAAAACTGGTACACCTCCGGGGATTCGAACCCCGGACCCACTGATTAAGAGTCAGTTGCTCTGCCAACTGAGCTAGAGATGCACATATTGTGAGCAAGCATTTCCAAGCCGCTCTTTGTGTCAAGATTTTTCGCTGATTTGCCCTTGCCGCCTTGCTCAATAAGCATTATCTTTGCTATAGCTAGTCAGATTATCCTATCTTGTGAGGAGTTATGGACCAGTTAATCGTCTTTGCCACCCTGATCTTGGCTCTCGCCGCCTTCATTTGGGGAAGAATCCGCTACGACTTCGTGGCTCTGTGCGCAGTTTTTGTAATCACCATCACCGGGGTAATCCCCCCCCGAAGATGCCTTCATCGGCTTTAGCAATCCTGCCGTTATCACGGTGGTGGCTGTCATGATCATCTCCCAGGGAATGCTTTCCTCCGGCATGATCGACGTCCTGGCTCGGCAGCTCAAAAAGCTGGGAGAAAGCATCTTCTGGCAGATCCTGGGGCTCTGCACGATCACCGCTATTGCCTCTGCTTTTATAAACAACGTTGACGCGCTTGCCATCATGATGCCCGTCGCCATCAAGCTCGCCCGCAAAAGCGGCAATCCACCCTCTGCCATCCTCATGCCTCTGGCATTTTCCTCACTGATGGGCGGGATGATCTCATTGATCGGAACTCCGCCAAACATCATCATCTCATCCATGCGAATCGAACAAAGCGGCAGCTCTTTTCGCATCTTCGATTTTGCCCCGGTGGGCATAGTGGTCTCTTTTGTCGGTATCATCTTCATGGCGGCTATGGACTTGAAAGTTCTTAGTTCTTAGTTCGTAGTTCATAGTTGGGCTGCGCAAGTTTCTACCCTTAGCACCTGCTCATCAGCAGTCATTGTGTATCTTGCCAAGCAGCCTGCATTAGTCCTTCAGCGTCATATATGCAGCCCAGAAAAGTCATTGTGTGTCTTGCCAAGCGGCCTGCATTAATCCTTCAG
>CALGPA010000119.1 GCA_937960795.1 uncultured bacterium
ACTATACATAGAACACTATGAAGAAAATGGGGATTTGTGACCAAAATGTGAAGTATATATAAGTATAGGGCTAGATGATATTAGATGTGCTAAACAGTTTTGGCGAGGTTCAAATGCCGATTTGCGCAGCCTGAAAATCCCAAGCAGTCTGCATTAAACAGCATAAACTAGCTAGCGCATGATAAGCTTTGATAATGGCATGCAGGATAGTCAATGCACTTTATAAAATTAATTCTTGACATATTCAGGCATGCTTATTTTTATGATCTCGGTTTCTGCCAAGGCCGAAATCAAAATATGGAGGTTCTTACGATGCAAAAAATTGTGACATTCATTGAGCATGAGCGTGACGTTGAAATGAGGGTCGATAATAGAATTTATCGAGTGCATAAGAGCAAGGGTTGGATCTATCTTTTGGAATTACTGAGGCATCCCGGGAAGACGCGATTTGCCGGCAGCTTTTTGGCGGCAGCAAATCCTATTGAGGATCGCTATCAGCAGCTTGGTGATTTGAGTGAAACCGAGCGCATCGAAATGGGGCTCTATGCTCAGTTTATGCCCCTGCGGATTGAGATGACAGATGAGCGCACAGTCCGCGATGTGTCCGCCAGGCTGATGCTCCTGATCGAGATGGAAGCCACTTTGCGCACTGAGAACAATCTCGCGGCCTTGGATGATATCTTGACTGAAAAACAGCAACTGCAGGACTATCTGGCTCAGGTGCTCCTGCCCGGAGGCAGGATCCGCTGTTTTTCAGAGCATAGCAGACGCGATATGCGCTCTGTCTATATGGCTATCAAGAGATGCTTGGAGGGAATCAGCGCTTTGGAACCGAGCTTGGGGGAATATCTTCGTGCTAGAGTGAATACCTGGCATCAGCTGAGCTATGAGCCCGGCGAGATCGAGATACGGGTCGCATGATATGTGGGCGAAAGCTGCCAAGGCTCACAGAATCTTGGGGCGGCTTGTAGCCCCTATAGTATACGCGAGATCTTCACTGGCACTTATTTTGTCACATCGATATACATCACGCCTCCACTAGCTGAGCCAAAATAGCCCAGTGCGTTTTGGACGCCGCCGTGGAGATAGCCATCCGGCATGTATTGATATTTGTAGAAGTTATCGTCTGTGATATATACGGAGACGCGGTATTTTCCATAGAAGATGAAGCCGATGCGGTAGTCTTTGAGGAGGATGAAGTTATCCTCATATTGGGGGGGCACAGTGGAGAAGAAGCGTCCCAAAAAGCGGATTCTGCGAAGGCCTTCTCCGCTGCTATAATAGGCGCTTTCCATGTCTTCTGTGGCGTGGGTCATACCCATGATCGGGGTGGTGTATTCCAAGGAAGTGCTAAATGGCTCTAGGCAAAAGAGCTCTGCCATGAAGTTTTGCGTGCCGCCATTATCAAAAGTATTTAGGGCGAGCGGATAGCGTATATCGAGCTGGGCATAGGGTGTCGCGGCGGGCTCTTCGGGGCTGAAGCTATAGCCTTCTGTGGGGAGATTGTGGCCATAATAATCCGGCACCAGCTCGACAGTGGGGGGGGTGAGCGTCTCGGCGGAGATATCTTTGTCATATCCCGGGATTTGGATTTGGACTCGGTAGCGAGTCTCGGAGAGGATGATGTTTTCGGCAGGATCGATCCACTTGAGCTTCATCTGGCTCAGATCCACAAAGGGCTCGAGCATCCAGCTATGTCCGGTATCAAGATTTGTAACGGTGGCGGTGGCATCCATGACGAAGATATCAAAGGGGTTAAAATCCTCAATGAGCGCGCTTTTGGTGATGTATAAAGGATCCTCGACGGAGATGGTCTTGCCCGTCTTCAAAAGGGCTGCGATGGTGAAGACATCTCCCTCAAATCTGGGAGAGGAAGTATATGACTCGCAAGAGAAAAGAAGCAAGGCGAGCAGGAACAAAAGAATCGTGTTTCTTACCATTTTATGTTTACTCCGATGAAGGGTAGGATGGGAAATTGACCGCTATCCTCCGTCCTGAGCTCCGGCTGCATATCATCATCGGGGACGATGACATAGCTGCGGTAGCCGATGTTTTTGCGGTTTAGGACGTTGATAATCTCAAAATACGGCTCGATGGAGCCCCAGGATTTGTGCCATTCATATTTGGTGGAGAGATCCAGGCGACAGTAATTTGGCAATCTATCCCGATCTTTGTAGGAATAGATGATCTGATAATCTTCGCCATCATAGAAGATTCTCTCCGGTTTGTCTGTGGGTTGTCCGGAATTGAGAGCAAAATTGACTCCGAGCTTGAAGTCAGCTCCCAGGACCTGCCGTCCGGTGTAGCGGCTGAGATTAAATGTCTCCACGACCGAGAGCGAATATGAGCGGTCATATCTGGGATAGAAGGCTTCCGCTTCCATGGTGTAGGGGTTGAGATTCATGTCCTGCATCTTGCGGCGGGTCTTGCTGAGGGTGAGCCCCACAAAGCCTTCCAAGCCGCGCCAATCCGTGCGCAGCATCAGATCCGTTCCATAGGTGTAGCCCTTGCCCACGTGAAATGTATCTGCCAATTGCCCGCTGTCGTTGTCCCAATTGTAGTCCGTCGCCATATTATATTCCAAGATGCGGTGATAGCGCTTGTAATAGAGCTCGATATCAAAGGCAAAGTCTGCTGAAAATTGCTTTTTATAGCCTAGGATATAGTGTTCGCTGCGTCCGGGTTTGAGGCTGCCATCGAGGGGGAACCACACGTCGAAGGGAGTGCTGATATCTGCCGACATCAGGGTGAGATATTGGTGAAAGACGCCAAATCCAGCATAGATGCTCTCATCCAGATCCAGCTTGCGGCGGATGGTGAGGCGGGGATCCAGATTCAGATAGTTTGCTTCCTTGATATGATCCAGATTCGCGTCCAAGCTCTTGTACCAGCCCAGTCGCAGCCCGGGTTGGAGAGTCCAGAGCGCGGAGATGTCCCAGCTGTCCTGCGCATAGATGCCGCCCGTGAAAGATCTCAGAGAGACATCCGGCAAAGCTGAGGGATCATATTGATAGCTGGTCTTGCCGATCAGCCAAGTCTTGTTTAGTTTGAGATCCATCCCAAAATCCGCCTGATGCTCATTTGTGGGATTCCAGCTCATGCTTGCCTTGATGCTGAGGTCGTTGATGCCATTTTCACGCCGAAAGATCAGCGCGTCTTCATCTGAGATCTGATCAAAATTCGAGGAAAACTCGCTGCCGGCAAAGATCACCTGCGAAAAGAGCCGCGGACCCAAGAGCTGGACCCAACTGGTGGTGAAGGTGCGATTGCCCCAGTCCAAAGCGAGAGTATTGCCGAAATCAAAGCGGAGGCGATCGCGTCCAAAATATGCACTGGCAGAGAGCTTGGTCTTGGGATCCGGATCCCAATTTAGCTTAAAATGCCCGTCGTAGAAATAGTAATCTGGAAGCTCATCATAGACCGCTTTGATCAGCTCAAGATAGGTGCGACGAAAAGAGCCCATATAGCTGCCGCTCTGCGAGCCGATCTGCCAAGGACCCTCCAAGGTGGCAGAAGAGGAGATCAAAGACCAGCGCGCGACGCCCTGATGGTATCTCCGGTTTCCCTGCCGATTTGTGACGTCCAAGACGCTGGAAAGCCTGCCGCCATATTTGGCTGGATAGGCGCCCTTGATGAGCTCGATGCTCTGCACGGCGTCGCTATTGAAAGTACTGAAAACTCCGCCGAAGTGATTGGGATTGTAGACGTCAATGTCGTCGAGCAGGATCAGATTCTGATCCGGAGATCCGCCCCGCACATAGAGCCCGGAAGAGAAGTCCGAGATCGGCGCTACCCCGGGGAGAGTCAAGACCGCACGAAAGACGTCTGCCTCGATCGGCGAGACCACGCTCTTGATGTCCTCTGTATCTCGCCGGATTAGGCCAGGCCGAAGCTCACGGCTGTCGTCCACAGTCTGACCCGACACGCGGATGGTCGCCAACTCCAGGGCAGCATCACGCAGGCGGAGATTGAGATTGAGGTGTTCATTATCGGATTCTATGACGATGCTGCGGCTTACTTTCTCAAAGGATATCATGCTAAAGACTAAGGTGTAGCTGCCGGGACCGGGCAGAGTGATCGCAAAATATCCCTGTTTATTGGTCTGCATGCCGATGGAAGTCTGGGCAACACTTACGTTTACATATTGGATCGGTTCTCCGGAATCTTCCCGACTCACAAATCCACTCACAGTGGCTTTGGCGAGCAGGCTTCCGAAGCTAAATAGTAGGATAAGCAGCATTATGCTTGATCTCACATGGGTCTCCTTTCTGTGTTTCAAGGCGCTGTCCGGGATTCCTGCAATCAGCTTGTGGGCAAGGCTTTGCGCGGCGCATCCGGACTCTGAGTGCAGATTCTGGAGGAAGCCGGGATTTGTCAAAGGCTTTACAGCCGTGTTTTGCTCAAGTGAGGAAAAAGATCTACAATGTCGGTTCCCGGCGATATTTTCTGATTCGGAACATTTTTTGCATATTATCTAAGGAACACTGTGAGCGCTTTGAGAACTCTCAATCGAGCTCAGGTCAGATCCGGAAACCATAGCTAGTTTTTTGCTACTTAATACAATCTGCGCCAGTGCGCAGGGGAGGAATTATGAAAGAAAGAACTTGGTTCGTCATCGGGATCCTGTTTGCTATTGCGATGCTGCCAAACTTTTTGTGTGCACAAGCCACGATATCGGTTGATGGTTATTTTGGTGGAGATCTATCCTATCACGCGTCTGGGGATACCATCATGTTTGTCATCAAGGAAGGGGGGGATCATTGGGGAGCTCCGGCTCAATCCAGCTTGTTTTACCTATCGCTAAACGGTGGGGAGGATTGGCAGGAGACGAGAATCCCCTATCTTTCTCCACAAATGGCGCATCCCTCGCTAACGGTTTTGGGAGACAGGATCTTAGTCGCGGCGGGATCGAAGCTCTTTGAAAGTACAGATCTCGGTGCCAACTGGCTGCAATTGGAGGATCTGGATCCGACAAGGGAACTGACACCCTATATCTTTGAGCGCAATGGAACCCTAAGCCTGTTTCAGCTAAACATGCCATATCCTCAGATTCTGCAGGACATTTTCGTCTTCAACAGTGATGATGATGACCCTGTGGAACTCTTTAAGCCCTATCGCTACTTCGCGGATTCCTTTCTATCGCCAAATCAAATACCCATGCGTTTCACGGGCTTCCATGTCTTTGATGGGATCGTAGGCGGAGCATCTGACATGTATATCCGCCAAACCGGAGGAGGGGATAATGCCGGTTGGCCCACTTTCCTGGAGCCGGTCCTATTGGGCGGCGAAGCGGTCTCCAGTCCCTCAAACTATCCCGAGAGCCAAATCTTCCAAGGCGGGATCTTTGAGAATATGGACATCTCAAAGCTGCCAACGCCGGCTGCTTTGCGCAATGAAGCTCAGCATATTGGTCAAGGGGAAGGTCACATTTATCTGATTGAAGTAAATGGCGGCTCTTACACGGGCTGGCATGGAACACTATCCGAGCCCAGACAAGTCCAAATCCCGGTTTATGACCAATATCCTCCGAATGAAAACTCAGAGATCCTTTTTACGAATACTTTTACTGTTCGGGATACTGTCTGGACCCCGGGTTTGAGCGGAGTGTCATTTGATAGATCCTTATTTGTGCATGGGGATCTCTGGATCAAAGGGGATTTTGCCGGGAAACAGACATGGGGTGCTACAGGAGAGATCCGCATCATCGGAGACATCCTTCTGGCTGGCACAGATGCCCCTCAAGCTCCCCCGTTGGATAGCACCGACATGGTCAATCTGGTCTCTGAGAAGAAGATCTCACTTGCCTATGGCTATGTGGATCCTGTTGACAGCACGCGCATCCATCCTTTTTTGAGCACACCGGGAAACCCAAGATGCGTCTATGCAAATCTCTATGCACTAGGGTACGGCGAGCGCGAAGGCGTGGTGGAATTTGAGTATCAGCATCCCCATCCTTCCACGCCTGCGGTCTATTATGACAATGGCATTGACTCAGAGCAGCTCTATGAGAACATCGACCTGCATCGCCACAGATATCCGCCCACGGCTGCCGAGCCTTGGCCTCCGCATCTGGATCTGCCATATTACAATCCTTTGTGGCCGGAAGCAAACCCCTATCTTGAGCGCGGAGAAGTCATGTTCTTTGGCAATATCTTTCAGCGCCAGATCGGCTATATGCATCGCTCCGGTAATGATGCGGAGTATCCATCAAATTCCGGAGTCTGGGATATCGAGAATGACTTCTGCGGCGGGCCGGTCACCAGATATGCATATCCCGATCCCGTCTTGGGTGATGATCTCATCCTCCAAGCCCAAAATTTCGCAAACAACCCCGGAAGCGGAGTGGGCTATGTGCCCAGCTATATGAACGATAGCCGCCATGCGATGATCGTCGATGAAGAAGGCATGTACACCAAGTTTTGGCAACACGGCATGCGCATCTTCGACCTTGATGAGGATTTGTACGATTCTCGCTATGGAAGCTTATTTTTTGAGCCCATCGCAGGAAGGATCTTATCAAAGTGCATGGGTCAGCGAGATGGCAAATATGCCTTTGCGGCAAACGACCGTCTTCTCTTCATCGATGGCGAAGCTCTCCTCAATCTCAGTGATCTCACTTTGGGAGGCGGCAATATCCGCACTGTGCAGATAGGCTCAGACATGAATGTCTTCATCCTCCCTGATAAACCCTATCTGGGCCAGCATGTGGTGGCAAGGATAGATCCCTGGGTGGGCGTATCCACCGGACTCTTTGGCATAGATAGCAGCCCTTGGCCGGGGCTGGTGGCGATGCATCTCACCGATGGCGGACGCCTGCTAATGGCAAAGATCACAGAGTATAACTCCTGTGAGCTATACGAGCTTTCGGAAGACAATGAGTTCCAGCTTATTGGACAGTGGGATATCTGGGAGACTTACCACACGGATAGAGACCGACTCTATATGAAATCAGCCGGCGAAAGCACTGTCGACTTCTTCTTCTATGAGTCCCCTGTGGAGACGGCGTCTCAAGTGAAACACATGCGAGTCCAGATCCCGACATCCGGCATTGAGGATTCTGTGCCTGCCTTGGACAAAGCCATGCTGGTTGCCTACCCCAATCCCGCGCGCCAGGCCATGAATATCGAGTTGAAGATGCCGCGGCACAAAGACTTTAGCGTCGATATCTACAACATCCGCGGGCAGAAGGTTCGCAGCTTGCACAGTGGCGCATCCAAAGCCGATGGATCCTATGATCTCTCTTGGGATCTCAAAGATAGCAAAGCAAAGTCGGTCTCCAGAGGAGTCTATATCATGCGCCTGACGATCGACGGCAAGGCTGCCATCAACAAAAGAATCAGCGTTCAATAGTCCCTTTGGATTAGCATAATCAAGGAGCGCCTCACAAGCGCTCCTTGATCTTGACTTGGTTGATCCGGGCATTATCTTAAAAAGGTCTGTCACTTGGATTCTCGCCATCTCTGCAAGCAACCACTTTTTCAAGCTCTTAAATAAATCAGTTGACTAAATATCTTTTATCTAAATCATGGGTTTCTCAGAAAAAAAATACTTGGAAGTGTCATGTTAAAAGCCAAAATCTTTGTTCAGCTCAAGCCAAGCGTCTTGGATCCTCAGGGAAAAGCGGTCAGCCTTTCTCTGCACAACCTTGGTTTTGACAAAGTCTTACAAACCCGTATCAGCAAATATATCGAGATAACTTTCGATTCCGCCGACCGTGAGGATGTCTCGCGCCAGACCACCAAGATCTGTGACAGCCTTTTGGCAAATCCGAATACTGAGACCTACCACTTTGAATTGGAGGAGATCAAATCTTGAAAGTCAGCGTGATCACTTTCCCCGGTTCAAATTGCGATCATGACGCCTATGAGGTCTTTGCCGAGCGCGGTCATGAGACCAAGATGATCTGGCACAAGGACCACTCCTTGGAGGATCCTGATCTTGTGATTCTCCCCGGTGGTTTCTCCTATGGGGATTACCTTCGCTGTGGTGCCTTGGCGCGCTTTTCTCCGATCGTGACAGATGTCATCAGTTTTGCCAAAAAGGGCGGCCTTGTGATGGGAATCTGCAATGGATTCCAGGTGCTCACCGAGACAGGCCTACTCCCCGGCGCCTTGATGATGAATTCCTCACTGCGCTTTATCTGTTCCCACCAGTATCTGCGCGTGGAAAGCTCGAACAGTCCCTTCACCATGGGGATCGAGCCCGGCAGCATCCTGGACATCCCAATCGCCCACAAAGAGGGCAACTTTTTTATCGATCCTGATGGGCTCAAGTCTCTGAAGGACAACGACCAGATCCTCTTTCGCTATTCCGATCGCGACGGCATGGTCTCCCCCCGGACCAATCCCAATGGCTCGATCGACAGCATAGCCGGGATTATAAACCGCGGCAGAAACGTCTTGGGAATGATGCCTCATCCCGAGCGTAGTGCCACAGACAGCGTTTGCAGCCAAGATGGCAGGCAGATCTTTAACGCGATTGAAAGATATTTTACCGGCAGCGCTTGATCTCTTGATCCCGCCGGCGTGTCTGAGCTGCAATGCCAAGCTCAGCGCCCCCATGCGCTTCATCTGTGAGGATTGCGCGCAGAGCATCGCCCTGATCCGGGATGCTTTTTGCCCAAAATGTGGCTCGGACAATTCCGAAGGCTTTTGCCCAAATTGCCAACAGACAGATTTTGTCTTTGACTTTTCCCGCAGTGCCGTGATCTATGAAGGCAGCGTCACGCAATTGGTGCACAAGCTCAAATACTCCGGATATCCCGCCTTGGGGACCTTCCTGGCGCGATATCTATATGAAGCTCTGCAGCTATATCGGGAATATGAAGACTATCCCTTGGTGATGGCAGCGCCCCTTCATCGAGTGCGCTTGCGTGAGCGCGGATTCAACCAAAGCGAGCTGCTTGCCAAAAAGCTGGCAAGCCTCTCCGGCAAGAGCTACATCAGCCCACTTACCCGGCGACGCTACACTCGGAGCCAGACCCTGCTTGATCACCATAAAAGGTTGACAAACCCTGCAGGCGCTTTCAGGGTGAAGAACACAGATGAAGTGCAAGGCAAGAAGATCATTGTGATCGATGATGTCTTCACCACCGGCAGCACGCTAAATGAAATCAGCCGCGAGCTCTACAAAGCAGGCGCTCACAAGGTGGCAGGCCTGACCCTTTCTCGCGCAGGATAAAGATTGGATTATGAGATATAAATATCAAGAGATCATCACCGAGATCAGCGACGAAGAAGCTCAGCAAATGATTGAGAAGGTCGCTCGCTTCATCGTGACGCGGCACCTAGCGCCGGCGGGCATCCTCGCCATAGAATCTTTGCATCCCCTGCACAGTCTGGGGAGCCAAGCGCTATACTTTGTAATGCCTTTTGCAGAGATCATCTTTGATAGCGCCAAATACCAGAGATTTGCGCTGATGATCCAGAAAGATGAGAACATCAAGGCTTTGGTCAAGCGCATCGACGAGCTGGATGAAGAAATCAATGAAGAGCGCAGAGCCCAAGCCCGGCTCAAGAAGAAGCGCCGCAAAGCCAAGTTCAAAGCAGTAGTAGACCGTATTTTCAAAAAAGAACATAAAAAAGCTGAATAAGCGGAGGATATATGCAATACGACGAAAAACGCCTTACCCGCATCGTTGCTACCGACTGTGGCAGCACCACGACCAAGGCGATCTTAATCGAATTTGTGGACGGTGAATACCGTCAGACTATCCGTGGCGAAGCTCCCACCACCGTGGAAGCGCCACTAAATGACGTCACCAAGGGCGTGATCAATGCCACATCCGAGATGGAAGAGCTGGCTCGCCTCAAGTACAACAACCCCAATCTCAAATTTATGGAAGATGGCAAATTCATCATCCCGCGCAACGGCGATATCGGAGTGGACGCCTATGTCTCCACCTCTTCTGCCGGCGGCGGTTTGCAGATGATGGTGACCGGAGTGGTCGCCTCCATGACCGGTGAGAGCGCCGAGCGTGCAGCTTTGGGCGCCGGAGCCATCGTGATGGATCTCATCTCCAGCAACGACAAACGCATGAATCATGAAAAGATCGAGCGCATCCGTCACCTGCGTCCGGACATGATCCTCATGGCAGGCGGAGAAGATGGCGGCACCATCAAACACGTGGTCGAGATGGCTGAGCTCGTCTCAGGCGCTGATCCCAAGCCTCGTCTGGGCTCCTCATACAAACTCCCCGTGATCTATGCTGGCAACAAAGAAGCCGTTGACGAAATCAAAAAGACCCTCGCCGACAAAGTGGATCTCATCGTCACGGACAACCTGCGTCCCAAGCTCGAATCCGAAAACCTCGGACCTGCCCGCGACAAGATCCATGACATCTTCATGGAACACGTGATGCAGCAAGCTCCGGGCTATAACAAGCTCATGGAGTGGACTCAGGGTCCGGATCACAAACAAGTGCCGATCATGCCTACTCCCGCAGCCGTGGGAAACATCATGCAGACTATTGCCAAAAACGACGGCATCGAAGTGGTCGGTGTGGATATCGGCGGCGCGACTACGGACGTCTTTAGCGTCTTTACCGAAGAATATGTTTTCAACCGTACAGTGAGCGCAAACCTCGGTATGAGCTATAGCATTTCAAACGTGCTCGCCTCCAGCGGACTCGCCAATATCATGCGCTGGGTCCCCTTCTCAATCGACGAGAGTGAGCTGCGTAATATGATCAAAAACAAGATGATCCGTCCCACCACCATCCCTTCTCTTTTGGAGGAATTGGTTTTGGAACAAGCCATCGCCAAAGAGGCACTGCGCCTGGCTTTTGAACAGCACAAGGAATTTGCCAGCAGCCTCAAGGGAATGCAGCGTCAGCGCGACATCTCCGAAGCCTTTAGTCAATCTACTTCCGGCGCTTCGATTGTGAATCTGATGACCCTGAACCTCCTCGTCGGCAGCGGCGGCGTGCTCTCTCACGCTCCCAGAAGATATCAGACTGTGATGATGCTCATCGATGCCTTCCTTCCTGAAGGAATCACCCGCCTGGCGGTCGACAGCATCTTCATGATGCCTCATCTGGGCGTACTCTCCGAGATCAGCGCCAAGGCAGCCACCGAGGTCTTCCGCAAAGACTGTATGGTCTATCTGGGCAGCTGCGTAGCCCCTGTCGGCAAAGGCAAATATGGCAAGCCTGCTCTCTATGCCAAGCTGGAATTGCCGGATGGCAGCATCTTCGAAGAAGACATCCCCTTTGGTGAAGTCCGCCTCATTCCTTGCGAAATCGGCAAGACCGCCAAAGCCACCCTCAAGACCCACGGCGGCTTGGTGCTGGATGCCGAAAAAGCCAAAGAACTCTCGGTCGAGCTCCATGGCGGAACGGTGGGTATCGTCCTAGATACCAGAGGTCGCCAACCCTTTAACCTGCCCACTGATCATAGCGAACGCATCAAATATCTCAAAAAGTGGATGCTCGAACTCAAAGCCTACCCTGAAGACATCTTGGTATAGGAGGATAGAATGGGACAAGCATATTCTGCCGGATTAACCGTCACCGATAGCATCATCTTGCGTAAAGAACGCATATTACCCCTCAAAGGCCAAGTCCTGGTAGCCAAAGGCACCAAGATCAAAGGCGAAGACGTGGTAGCCGAAACCCTCCTGCCCGGAAAGGTGCTGCCATTTAACCTTGCAAACAAACTCGGTGTGACCCCGTCACAGCTCGAAAAATATATCAAAATCAAGCCCGGTGATAAGATCACCAAAAAGACCATCCTCGCTGAAAACTCAGGACTCTTTGGACTCGGTTTCTTCAAAAGCGAAGTGCGCTCACCCATCGAAGGTGAAGTCGAAAACATCTCCGCCGTCACCGGACAGGTTCTCCTCCGCGAACCCAGAATCCCGGTGCAAGTGCGTGCTTTCATCGATGGGATCGTCACCGAAGTGCGCCCCGAAGAAGGCGTCGTCATCGAAAATAAAAGCGCCTACATCCAAGGCATCTTTGGCATCGGCGACGAAATCACGGGTGAGCTCAAAATGCTGGCAAGCACACCGGAAGATGAACTTGATGCCGGGAAGATAAACGAAAGCTGCAGAGATAAGATCATCATTGCCGGTTGCTTCGTGCCCTTCCACGTCATCGAAATCGCCATCAAACACGGAGTCCGTGCCATCATCACCGGTGGTATCGACGACCAAGATATCAAGAAACTCCTCGGATACGATATCGGTGTGGCCATCACCGGACACGAAAAGATCGGACTCACCATCATCTGCACCGAAGGCTTCGGCAAGATCACCATGGCAAAGAAAACCTTCGATCTGCTCAAACAATTCGATGGCAAAAAAGCCTCCGTACACGGACATACACAGATCCGCGCCGGCGTGATCCGCCCCGAGATCATCATCCCAATGGATTTTGATGAGAATGAATTGGTCACCAAAGAAGCCACCATGCCCATTCTCGAAATCGGTACTATGGTGCGCATCATCCGTCAACCCCACTTCGGAAGAATCGCCAAAGTCACAGCCCTGCCGGAAGAGCTCACAAAAGTAGAATCTGAGACCCTCGTCCGCATCCTCGAAGCAGAAGTGGAAGATGGCACCAGAATCCGCATCCCGCGCGCAAACGTGGAAGTAATCGAATCCTAATAGCACTTAAGACGTGTTGCATAATAAGGCCGCTTGGAAAAGCGGCTTTTCTTTTTGGTGGTGGCTTGTAGCCGCACTTCGAGGCAGAGGGATTTGTCTCTATAGATTCCGGATAAGCCTCACTACGTTCGACTTTCCGGAATGACTAATGTGGGGGCGGTTTATGGCCGCCCAACCGGGCAGAAAGCAGAGATATGCTTCTCAACCCTCTAAACATTCTAAACCTTCTAAACCTAATCTGTGGACGGGTTTTAGATTCCGGATACTTCTCGCTTCGCTCGATGTTCCGGAATGACTATTGTTAGCTGGTAGTGAAGATATGGAATGGCTAATATAAGATGGTAGTGAAGATATGGAATGGCTATCTGGGCTGGCGGGCAGCTTGGATGTAAAGCGACAAGATGTAGCTTCCACAATGGAATGCTGGTTTTGGGTTTGTAGTAATAAGGCAGATACGGGCGCAGCGACACTTTAATTGTAGATCGTACATCGTAAATTGTAGATCCGATTTGCGTGACGACCCCTTAAGTATTCATCCTCAATTCTCATTCCGATTTGTGCAACGACACCCTAATTGTAGATCGTAAATCGTAGATTGTAGATTCGATTTGCCGCGCCAACTAAGAACTAAGAACTAAGAACTCTCTAAGTCCTTATTTTCTCACCGCTTGCACGCTCGACCGGTGAGGAAGCGGTGAGGGAGGCATGAGCGCGCCTTATTTTGCAAGCATTTAGCTAGCCCATTTTTGGCAATTTTGCTCGGCTTCGCCGAGCTCGGACACCGCGAATATCTGCCGCTACCTTTTATTCTTGACTATATATTGATCTTCAAATAGCTTGCACGTTGGTCAATATGGATTTTTGTATTTCAGAAATAGCTAACGGGAGACAAATGAATCATGCCGAAATTCTCAAAACACATATACTTAGCTTTAGCGGTCTTGCTCTTGTCGCAGATCTACGCCATGGTGCCCCCGCATCCGGGATACAAAGAGGTGCCAGAGGTTTGGCATCCCGTCCGTCCTGAGATAACGCTACAATCCGATGGCAAAAGTGGAGCTTCTTCCACAGTCCGCGAGGATTTCCCGGGGCAGATCACGGAGCCTTTGCCATCCAATATTTTGGCGGTGATGGTGGAATTTAGCGATGTGCATTTTCAGACGGAGCCCTTGTATCCGGACTTTCTGGTACATGATCAGGAGTTTTTTGAGCGCTGGATGCTGCATCTTTCGGACTTTTTCTATGATGCTTCTCATGGCAGCTATGAGATGGATTACACCGTTTTCCCGGAGGTCTTTCGGATGGCGCGACCGATGGCTTGGTATGGCTCAGACATCCCCGGCAAGACCGATGTCCGGCTTATGGATATCCTCCCGGATCTCATGCAAGCGAGTTCTGCTCAGATAAGTTATAGTGATTATGATGGCCTGATCATCTTCCACGCGGGAGCGGGACAGGAGACAGACATCGAGCGCAATAGCACGGAAAGCATCTGGAGCACCTTCCTCACACGGCGTGCGATGCAAGCCTATTTTGATCCTGATAACGACGACTATCCCGGCTTTGTGACGCCTGATTCGGCAATTTTGACAAATGTGGTGATCGTACCCGAGCATCAATATCACTCCTATTTCCCGGCTGAAGGCGAGGAACATGCTTCAGACTATATCTTCAGCCTCTATGGGGTCTTGGCGCACCAGTTTGGACATGTGCTGGGGCTTCCGACCCTTTTTGACAATGACTCTTCCAATGGAGTCAGTCAGGGCATCGGAAATTGGGGATTGATGGGCACCGGGGTCTGGAATGGCAATGGCTATGTCCCCGCCCAGCTCAGTGCCTGGAGTCGCTATTTCTTAAATTGGGAAGAGTATGAAACCATCACAACCGATGGCGAAGGCTTTGTGGTGGACCACTTTTTGAATCATCAGGAAGGAGCGACGCGGCTCTATAAGGTTCCCATCTCAGAGCGCGAGTATTTTTTGCTCGAGAATCGCCAGCAAAATCCCGATGGCAGCTTGGATCCTTACACGTCGCTGCCGAGCTATAGCTTCAAGCTCCTGCCCGAAGGCGAGCAGGACTATTATGAGAACTATCCTGATCTCCCCTATTTTAACTTCATGAAAAACCGCTATGTCGGCTCCGAATGGGATTTCTTCCTGCCGGGCTATGGCATGAGTCCCCACACTGATGGCAGCGGGATCTTGATCTGGCATATCGATGAAAACGTGATCGCGGAAAACTTCACCCTGAATTTTGATCGCAACCGCGTGAATGGCTATGCCCCCCATAAGGGAGTTGACCTGGAAGAGGCGGATGGATTTCAACATCTGGATACTCCGCTGATGCATGACTACAAATATGGCGGCCCCGACGATAGTTATCGCGCGGGTAACAACGACTATTTTGGAAATGGCAGCCATGAAGGACTGACCTGGCTGCCCACTGCAGAAAGCTATTATGGCGGCATCCCCCTGGAAATCTATGACATCAGCGAGAGTGGAAACCAGATGAGCTTCAGCGTGCGCTTTGCCTGGAATCTCGATGCCGGATATCATGATGTCAGCACTCTCCCGGCAGCCGTGATAGATCTGGATCCCGAGATCCAAAGCGAGATCTTCTACCCCATGCCCGACGGACGGATAGCTATATTTCATGAAGAGAGCATGGCAGCGGGATTTCCGATCCAGATGCAGCCGATCCCCCAGCTTTATGTCTACGACTCTCAAGCACTCTATATCCCAATGCAGACCGATGGGCTTGCGCGGCTCTATCGGATCACAAAAGATGAGCGGCTCTTCGTCCTCAACTTGCCAAATCATGAGTGGCTCAGCCACCCCGTGGACGCGGGAGGCTCAATCATCTTGCCGCTTTGGGATCAAGCCGCCGGCACGAGCCGAATTCTGACTTTTGACAAATCCAGCCACGATACAGAAGATCTCATTGGCTCTTCCGAGATCCTGCGGGGCAATCTCAGCCTGAGCCCAAACCATCTGCGTGGCATCATGCAAGAATCTGATGCAGGTGCATTCAGCCTCTTTGAATACAGCCTGGATTCCGGTGACATGAATGTCCATCCGCTTGCCTTCCCGGCAGATTCCTTGGTGATCGGGGTCTTTGCTGCTCGTTTGGCTGAGGGAGAAAATCTCATTGTCCAAAGCCCTCACAGCATCTGGGCATATGATCTTGATGGGGAGCAAGCAACTTTAAGACAAGGCTTTCCCTATCTGATGGACTTTCAATGCACCGCGCCGCTCACCTTGGCGGACGTGGATCAAAACGGCAATCTGGACATAGTCCTTGCCGGCTCCAGCGCGATTCAGATCATCGATCATCGAGGCAACGATATCTCGCGAGGAAATCTCGATCTGGGTTTGGCGGATGACGGCATCTCGGCAGGAGTCTTGGTGCACGACTTGGATGGCGACGCAAAGCTTGAGCTGATCAGCAGCTTCAATTTCAACCGACTTGCAGCTTGGGGAACCGACTTTCGCATCAAGCGGGATTTCCCGATCTCACTCACTGAGCGCAGTCGGCACATGCCCTTTGTGGCAGCAGGACTGGATGATAGATACTATCTCTGGAGCGCCACAGACAGAGGGCGCATCTATCGCACCGAGCTTGCGGGCTATTCCCCCGAGAGTCCAAAAGGCCTCTGGCAACATGAATTTGGCAACATGTCTCGCACAGCTTGGCACCCCGGATCTGAGATGCCAAATCAGTTTCTCAGCGCCGGCAGATTCGTCACCGAAGAGCTATATTTCTTCCCGAATCCACTCAAACGCTTTTATCAGCCTCAGATCAGTCTGTCCGTGATGCCCACCGAAGACATGCCGATCTCTCTGAGAATCTTTGACATCAGCGGGAAAATGCTCTATGACCACAGTGGCATGGCTTTTGCCTATCTGAGAAACATGGATCTTTTTGATATTCCGGTGGCAAAACTCTCCAGCGGAATCTACATAGCCGTGATTAGCGGTGGCGGGGAAACTCACCGCTTGCGCTTTGGAATAGAAAAATAAGGAGCAAAGCTTCATGAAAAGATATATCATCACCCTCATCATCAGCATCATGATCTTAGGCATCGCCGCCGAGATCCACTCCGGCGCGGGAGAATATGGCTATCAGTTCCTAAACATCCCGCTCAACCCTAGCGCCATGGCTCTCGCAGGACGCGGAATGCACTCAGACGGCAACAATGCAAATTGGCTCTGGCAGCCCTCTGCCGGCACCGACAGACGCGCCAAGACCGTCAATGCGGCTCATCACACTTGGATCGGGGACACAGCCTACACTTCGTTGGTTTATTCATACGCTCAGCGCAGATCACACATGGGGCTTGCCTTGATCAACCTCAGCTATGGTGAGATCGAAAAGCGGGATGAGACAGGTCAGCTGATCGGACACTATGCACCCGCGGACATCGCAGTGAAGGGAAACTATGCCCTCAGGATGACCCCATCTTGGTATCTGGGCGCGAATCTGGGACTGCTCTATCAAAAGATAGACACAGCATCTTCCTTGGCGCTGGTCACAGATCTCGGCAGCACCTGGATCCCACCCATCCAAGATAGCAAGATCTCCTTGGCAATGCGCAATCTGGGAGTCTCAAATAAGACTTCCGAAGAGAAGACCAAGCTGCCCCTGCGCTTTGACATGGACGCATACAAAGGCTTTCGGATCGCCGGACATCATCTCGGACTGGAAGCATCGCTGTCCAAGGCTGTGGATGACAATATCCGCTATAGCACCGCCCTTGAAATGGGCGTCTTGGATAACCTTTTCCTGCGCGGCGGATACCAAAATGCTGATGCCACCTCCTTCTCTGCCGGCATCGGATTTCAGGTCCTCAGACTCAATGTGGACTATGGCTTTGCCGCTTATACAGACGGGCTGAGTGACGTGCACAGCTTTGGACTCACCTATCACTTTTAGGATACTATTAGGACTCTTATGAAGATCTTGATCTCGCTTGCCGGATGGCTTCATGCCCACACAAAATGCTTTTTGCCTCTCTTGTTGCTGGCATACTCTGCCGTCCTTTTTGCCGTGCCGGAATACACACCCGGGCAATTGCTGTTTAAAACCACTGCCCCCACGCGGATATCCGAGGGCAAGACCGGGCTCTTGGCCTTTGACGGATACCTCAGTCAATATGGAGTCAAGCGTGTTAAGCCGATGAAGGGCATGCCGGACGAAAGATATTTCAAGGTCGATCTCAGCCAAATGCCGGATCTTCATCAGATCAAAAACCAAAGCTTTGCCGGGATCGAATATATCGAGCCAAACTATCTCAGAAAGCTGCATAGCGTGCCCAATGACCCGCTCTTCCCGCGGCAACTTCTGCATCTGAGCAGCATCCCGCAAGCTTGGGCATACACTACGGGCAGTCAGCAGATCATCGTCGCTGTCATCGATAGCGGATTGCTCATCGATCACCCGGATATCGCGGCAAACGTCTATATCAATACCAATGAGATCCCGGATAGCGGGGTGGATGATGATGGCAATGGATATATCGACGATTGGTGTGGATGGGACTTTGTGGATGCCCCGGAGATGGCGCATGTGGCACTGGGAGACTTCGTTGATCAAGATAATGACGTCACCGACGAGAACTTTCATGGCACTCACGTCTCCGGCATCATCGGTGCGATTGGAAACAACTCACTCGGCATCTCAGGGGTGGCATGGAACGTCCGCATTATGCCGCTTCGGGCAGGATTTCGCACCATCGACGCGGGCTATCTGCAAGATGACGATGCCGCCGCCGCGATCATCTATGCGGCAGATAATGGCGCTCATGTGATCAACATGAGCTGGGGTGACCCAAACTATTCCGCCATCATCGCGGATGCCTGTGACTACGCCTACGAAAAGGGCGTGGTGCTGGTAGCATCCTCTGGTAATGACGGCGCGCGTGGGCTCAGCTATCCCGCCAAGCTTTCCAATGTGATCAGCGTGGGCAGCGTCAATCACGCCAAGGTGGTATCGACCTTTTCCAGCGTCGGTCCCCAACTGGATCTCGTGGCTCCCGGAGAGGCAATCCTGTCCACTTATAAGACCACTCCCGACGAGCTCTATATGGAGATGAGCGGCACCTCGATGAGCGCGCCGATGGTCTCCGGCAGCATTGCGCTCTTGCTCTCCTTGGTGCCTGGTCTTACGCCGGCAGAAGTGCGAGCCCGGCTTCTAAGCTCCACGGACGACATCAACACTCCGGGATATGATAACTCATCCGGACACGGACTCTTGAACACGCGTAAGCTTCTGGAAAATCTGGATCCGCCCTTTGTGAAGATAGATTACCCTCTGGATCAATCCGGAATATCCGGCACAACCGAGTTTCGCGGCAGCGTCTACGGCTCGGATTTTGCCAGATATACGCTGATGTATCTCCCCCTATCCGCAACGGGGCAAGTGAGCTGGAAGGACACTCAGGAGCACACTCCGCAGCCCACCTACCACAATGTGGAGATTCATGATGATGTCTTGGGAATCTTCCACATCCCAAATAGCTTTCCGGACGGCGAGTACCTGATCCGACTCCAATATGAAAAGCGGCAAAACAACCTGATGAAATACAATTACTACCGCACGATCACGGTGGATCGCAGTGCCGCGACTATCCTGCCCGGATCCCTACAAAGCTTTAGCCGCTATAGTGGGGCGAATCTTAGGCACTATGTAAGCGCCATCTTTGACAAAGCAGTGCGGGCTGATCTGATGATCACTGATTCCCAGGGCGATAATAGCATCGTCTATGGCGCATACAGTGATACCCTGCAGGTGTGGGCTTTGCCCCCGGATCTTCCTCCCGGAATGATCGATATCACAGTCCGAGCAAGCTGCCACAGCGCGTTTAGCTTCCAAAGCCCTGTCTATGAAGACTTCTTGGAGATTCGGTATCACAGCATCCCAAACTATGGCTTTGCTGCCCATCCCATCGGTAGCGCCCGCGTGCCGCTGAATAAATGGCACGATTTCAATACTTCGGGTAAGGATGAATACTTGGCGATGGACATCCCCGTCAGCGGTTATGGTCAAGTGCGCGCCTATGAAGTGCATGGAAATGAGCATCTACAGACGCATCTCTTCTCGCAGAACTTCTGGCCATTGGACATCGGCAACACAAACGCCCGCGGCATGGAAGTCCTCGCCATCCAATCCGAGATCGGCAAGCTTTGGGAAACTCGCTTGGGTGAAGAATATCCCGATCCCGATTCGCTGATCTTCAACGACATCGGCATCACCGGCGGAATCATGGCTGATCTGGATGGCAACGGCAGAGCTGAGCTGCTCTTGGTCAAAAACCTCCCGGCTGCCCGCATAGTGCAGATCTATGGCAGAAACACTCAGGGAATCATGGCACCCAGAGCCGCTCTACAAAACACTACGGCTACCTTCCTTAGGAACAACTTTGTACCTTCGATCATCGCATATGACTTCTCAGGTGACGGACAAAAAGAGATACTCACTGCCGATACCGATGGCGACATCATGATCTATCACAGTCAGGCAAATACCGCTGGGATGATCTGGCAACACCGCCTCCCCGTCCAAAATGCCTATCAGATGGCAAAAGGGGATTTCAACGGGGATTCGCGGATGGACTTCATTGTGGGCGGCTACAACACCAATATCGTCAATCCCGATCTGAACTTCTGGCACTTTGAGGCTTTCACATGGGACGATGACAATGAGGATTTCCTCAGCATGGGCGCCATCAGATTCAACCAAGTGGAGTCCCAAAACGCGATCATGGCAATGGATATCGATGGTGATTCTCAGGATGAGGTCATCCTGGGCATATCGCCAAACTTCTATGTCATCAAATACATTGATGGTGAGCTGATGCCGATCTTCATCGGAGAAAGCCACTCAAACTATCGCTTGGCGGGATGGCACGATGAAACGGGCGCTCCTTGGATGATGAGCAACCAACGCGTCAGTGCGGACTCCCTGATCGCCGTGCAATGGGGAAAGGACGCTGCCTATACCGGGCCTCCTTTGCCCTCAAACTTCCTAGCAATCCCCCAAGATGAAGGCAGCGTGCGGCTAAGCTGGCTCGGAGATAGCGGCGGATACTTCCGTATCTATCGCAAGGACGAGGACGGACAGATCACCATGATTGATCCGATCTCCGGAAACAGCTACACAGATTTTGGACTGAGCGCTCATCACAATTACCAATACGCGATTGCCAATATCGACGATGCCTTCTCCCCTGCTGAAAGCCGTCTTTCAGCTTGGCAAGACGCCATCCCGATGCCGATCCCCGAGATCGTCGAGATCTATATGGTGGGCAATCGGGAACTCCGCGCGATCTTCAACCAAAGCCTTGATGCCTCGGTGCTCAATCCCTCGCTATATACCCTTTCCCACGAGCTGGGGCATCCGCTCTCGGTGAATAGCACCCATCAGCAGAGAGGAGTTCAATTGAGATTCCGCGATGCTTTCCCCATGACGGACACGCCCTTTAGCCTCACCGTGGACGGCATTCGGGGAACCAGCGGTGTTCAGATGGGCACCCAAGTATATTCCTTCCCCTATGTGACCGATCTGGATCCGCCCAAGATCATCTCGGTCAATCTCACGGATGACAATCGCGCCGTCTTGATCGGCTTTGATGACGCTCTTGAGCCGCAAGCTGCCGCGTATCCGGGAAACTATAGCCTCAGTAGTCCTGCCAATGATCCCGAGAACTCCATCATCGGTGTATCCCATGACGAAAACGTCGTGAAAGTCAGCTTTGCACATAGGCTAAAACACAGCAATGAATCATATTACATCCGGGTCGACAACGTCACAGACCTCTTTGGGAACCTGATATCCCCGCTGCACAATCTTGCTAGATTTGCCGTGCGCGACTATGATGACCTCAGCCGGATAGTGGTCTTCCCAAATCCGCTCATGCGCAGCCGGGACAGTGAGATCATCTTCATGAATTTCCCGCCTTTCCAAAAAGGCAAGATCGCCATCTATGACGCATCCGGCACTCTGATCTTGCGCAGGGATATCGGCCCCTTCAACCCGGAAAACAACCGCATCACATGGCGCTGGAACGCCACCAACTCAGACGGCAGAAGACTATCAAGCGGGATCTACTACTACGTGATCGAGATGCAAGAAGAGCGTGCCCGCGGGAAGTTTGCCATCATCAATTAAAGGACATATTATGAATAGCGATCCTCATTGGGACGACTTTGAAATCGAAGAAGAAGAAGAAAGCTGGGACGAGCTTCAAAAGGAAGAGAAAAGCGCCTTCATCGCCGCGGTAGTCCGCCAAAAAGACAAGATTGAAGAAGTGGAAGCCTCCCTGGATGAGCTGGAACGCCTCGCCGATACTGCCGGCATAGCCGTCTTGGGACGCTATACCCAAAGACGCCCCAATCCCGAGCGGGGAACATACTTTGGCAAAGGCTTCCTAGAGGAGATCGGCACACGCCTCCTTCAAGCCGGAGCAGACATGCTGATCGTGAACGCTGAGCTCTCCCCCATGCAAGGCAGAAACATCGAAAAACAATATGAGATCAAGGTGATAGACCGCACGGAAGTGATCCTGAGCATCTTCCACGATCACGCTCGCAGCCGCGAAGCCAAGCTGCAAGTCAAGCTGGCAGAGCTGCAATATCAGCTACCCAGACTCAGACGCCTCTGGGGACACTTTGACAAAGAGCGGGGCAGCGTTCGCAGCACCGGTGGATCCGCCAGCCGAGGTATGGGTGAGAAACAGATCGAGATCGACAAACGCCTCATCCGCACGCAGATCCGCAAGATAAACACCGCCATCGACCGCATCTCCGCCCACAAAGAGACGCAGCGCAAGCAGCGCGACAGCACGAAGAAGATCTGCCTGGTCGGCTATACCAATGCCGGCAAATCCACCCTTTTTAACCGCCTCACAGACGCGGGAGTGCTCGTTGAAGATAGGCTCTTTGCCACACTCGATTCCACCAGCAGACAGCTCAAGCTCTCCACCGGCGCTCCGACCGTGATATCCGATACGGTGGGCTTTATATCAGATCTCCCCCACCATCTCGTGGCTTCTTTTCGAGCCACTTTGATGGAAGCCGTGGATGCGGATTTGCTACTGCATGTCTTGGATATCTCCGATGAGCGGCACGACTACTATGTGGAGCAAGTCAATCAGGTCTTGACAGGCATCGGTGCCCATGAGATCCCTCAGATCTTGGTGTTAAACAAAAAAGACCAAGTGGATGATAGATACAGCAAGCTCATGGAAAGACACTATGGCACAGCCGTCGCCATCAGCGCATCCCAAGATCAGGGCATCAATGAGCTTCTGGATCTGATCGAGATCGTCTTGATGGACAATCGACGCTACACCCTGCATCTTCCCTATGAGGAGACCTCACTGGTCTCGCGTCTGCATGATCTGGGCAAGATCGAGCGTGAAGACTATCGCGAAGACGGGATCCACATCGAGGTCATCCTGGGCAAGATGGATCGCCATCTGATCCAAGACTTCATCGTTGAAAAGCCAGATTAGATCTGAGCTTGGGCAATTCCCTTGACAGTTCTGCCTGATATTGTAGCAAAGTTTTAAAGAATATAATCATACTATTAGGAGAAAACATGGTAAAGCAAGTTTCTGCAAAAGAAGCCGCTCATCTGATAACGCCCGGCTGCAGATTGGCCATCGGCGGATTTTTGGCAGTTGGCGCCCCTGAATCCATCATTGACGCCATCGTGGAGGCAGGCATCAAAGATCTGCACATGATCGTCATCGCTTCGGATTGGGAAGATCGCGGCGTGGGCAAGCTGGTCGTCGCCCGAGCCATCAAGAGCGCTCAGGTCTCACATCTGGGCACCAATCGCGCCATTCAAGCGCAGATGAATGCCGGCGAGATCGAGATCGAGCTGGTGCCCCAAGGCACCCTGATGGAAAGAATCCGCTGCTTTGGCTCCGGACTAGGCGGAGTACTCACTCCCACAGGCCTGGGCACAGTGGTCCAAGAAGGCAAGCAAATCCTCTCTGTGGATGGCAAAGAGTATCTTCTCGAGCCCGCGATCAAAAGCGACTTTGCGCTCGTGCGCGCCTGGAAGGCAGACAAGATGGGCAATCTCATCTTCCGCAAAACCGCCCGCAACAGCAATCCTATCATGGCGATGGCAGGCAAGATCACCATCGCTGAAGTAGACGAGATCGTCGAGATCGGAGAGCTGGATCCCGAGCTCATCGCCTGCCCGGGAGTCTTTGTAAACTACATCGTCAAAAGCTCGGAGGTATCAAATGGATAAGCGACAAATGATCGGTAAGCGCATCGCCCAAGAATTTCATGATGGAGATTATGTGAATCTCGGCATCGGCCTCCCCACTTTGGCAGTCAACCATATTCCCGAAGGCGTCCACGTCATCTTCCAGAGCGAAAATGGCATGCTCGGAGTCGGCCCCAACCCGGCAGAAGGAGAGGAAGACAAAGACATGATCAATGCCGGCGGCGGATTCATCACCGCCCTCAAAGGCGCTTCCTTCTTCGACAGCGCCCTCAGCTTTGCCATCATCCGCGGCGGACACATCGATGCAACAGTCCTCGGCGCACTTCAGGTGGATGCCCACGGCAATCTGGCAAATTGGATGATCCCCGGCAAGATGGTGCCAGGAATGGGCGGAGCCATGGATCTGGTGACAGGTGCCCGCAAGGTGATCGTCGCTATGGAACACGTGGACAAACGCGGAAACCCCAAGATCCTCAAAGACTGCAATCTGCCCCTAACCGCCATGAGCAAGGTGAGCCTGATCATCACCGATATGGCTGTCATAGAAGTAAGTCCCAATGGCCTGGTGCTAAAGGAATTGGCAGAAGGCTGCACAGTCGAGGAAATCATCAACGCGACCCAAGCGGAGCTGATCATCCCCCTTGAGATCGGCTGCTTTGGATCCTAAGTAATCCCGCGCCTATCCGGGCGCGAAGCCATACTATAAACCGGGATCCCTATCCCGGTTTTTCTATACATCCAGATTTAGCAGCTCATCCCAGGCTCCGTGACGCCTAAGTGCCGCCAGAATAGACTCCCTTCTTTCATAGAATATCTTGGCGACTTCCGGGTCAAACTGCCGTTCGCGATTCCGATAGATCTCTCGTGCTGCCGCCTCATAATCAAGATTTTCCCGATACAAGCGCTTGCTGGTCATCGCGTCAAAGCTATCTGCCACACTCACTATCCTGGCATAGAGATGGATCTCATCCCGCTTCAATCCGGCGGGATAGCCCTTGCCGTCATACCATTCGTGGTGCTCGCGGATGCAGCGGATGATGGAATCTTTGAAGCCGATCGGACCCAGGATCTTCGCGCCCGTCTCAGGATGCATCTTGACGACCTGATATTCGTCGTCGCTGAGGCTCTGCTCTTTGGTCAGGACGGTGGTGATCACCCCGATCTTGCCCAAATCATGCAGTAGCGCCCCGATCCTCAGCTCACTCAGATCCCCGGAATCCAGCCCGATTTCTTTGCCAATAGCAATCGCCAGAGCCGTGACCCGCTCCGAATGACCACGGGTGTAGACATCGTTGACCTCCATGGCATTCACCATCGCATGGATCGTGTTCAGATAGCTCTTTTGCAGCTTGACCTGCGTCTCCAAAAGCTCAGCCGTTTTCTCGGATACCAGGCGCTGAAGCTGAGTCTTGTAGATCTCATTTTGATATCTGAGCTCATAGGTCTCTAGGCTTTGCTGCAAAGTCACCACAAAATCACTGATTGAAAAGGGTTTTTTGAGAAATTCATAGACCCCCAGATGGATGGCTTCTCTGAGCAGCCGTTCGTCGGAAGAGCCTGTGATCAGGATCACCGGGATCTTCTCGTCCCGCTCACGCACTTTTTTGAGGATCATCAGTCCATCCACTTTGGGCATCGCCACATCCGTGATCACTGTGCTAAACTCCTCTTCCTCGATCATCCTCAAGGCTCTGGCGGGATCATCCGTGGTGATTGCGCTAAAGCCCGTCTGACCCTTCAGCCCCAGACGTATACAATCCAAGACAGCCAGATCATCATCAATGATCAAGACCCGATGCTGCATATTATATTTCTTTTTGATCATAATGAAATCTCTTCGGGAAAGTCGTCCTTTTGGATGAGCTCTTCGGAGTTGTTTGAGACCCTATTTACCATCGTGCTCACCCGATGATGCGTCAGAAAGTCTTCAGGAGTGGGCAGGATTAACCTCTGCGCTTCGTTCGCATCCTGCAAAGCGGGATCTAGCCAAGGACCTATCTGATCCCCGAAGATCAGGACGGGCATGCGGTGATGCAAACTCTGCATCATCCGATTTGCCTCGGTAGTGATGATGGCGATCGTGGGCAGATAGCTCCCGTCTGCGCCTTCCCAGACGTCGTAGATTGCGCCCAGATAGATGAGTCCGCCATCGGCAGGATAGATATAGTGGGGGATCTTGCTCGAAGCCTGCCACTCATAGAAACCATTAATGGGGATCAAAGCACGCCTGCGGATAAAAGACGCTCGAAAGGAGGGCTTTGTGCTGATGGTCTCACAGCGCACGTTGATCATCGGGCTCTTGGGCAGCTCTTTCATCCAAGACGGCACCAAACCCCATCGAAAATAGCCGTCATATCGCTTTTCGGCATTGCTTACGACCGCCATCACCGTGTGTGTAGGCGCAACGTTATATGAGATCAGAATTTGCTCAGAATGAATCTCAGCATTGAGCTCCTTGGAGAGCTTCTGCAACTGATCGTGCTTGATCACTTGGGCAAATCTTCCGCACATGCTATTTCTCCTTTGGGATTGACATTTTTTGGCGTTCATAGATCTTGGCAAGAGATTTATCACACCGGATAGCCTAGCAGAGCAGAAAATATAGGAGTTGATGTGACAAACAAAGATATCGACCAAGTGATGGAGCTCTTGGGAACGCATTTCCAAGCAGTCCAGACCCCGATCGTGGATCTCATCCAAGCCCAGACCAAAGAGCCCTTCAAGGTGCTCGTCGCCACCATCCTCAGCGCCCGCACCAAGGATGAAACCACCTCCCAGGCGGTGAGCAAACTCTTTGCCAGAATAGACAATGCCGATGACCTGGACACACTTGACGATGATGAGCTAAACAGACTCATCTTCCCGGTCGGATTTCACAATGCCAAGACCAAACACCTCAAAGCCCTGCCCAAAGTCCTCCGTGAAGAATTTGGCGGAGAAGTCCCCGCCGAGATCGATGACCTCTTGCGCCTGCCCGGAGTCGGACGCAAGACTGCCAACCTCGTGCGCGCCGTCGCCTTTTCCCTCCCCGCCATCTGCGTGGATGTCCACGTCCACCGCATCTGCAACCGCTGGGGATATGTCCTCACGACTAGCCCGCTGGAATCCGAAATGGCGCTGCGCAAGAAACTCCCCAAAAAACACTGGCTCAATATCAATTCATACGTCGTGGCTTTTGGACAAAATCTCTGCACACCCAGAAAACCAAAATGTGAGATCTGCCCGATCTATGACTATTGCAAACGCGTAGGAGTCTAAAGGAGATAGATATGGATTGCATTTTCTGCAAGATAAGCCCTAAGAATATCATCATGGAAAACGACTATTTCTTCGTGATCCCGGATAAATTCCCCGTCTCCAAAGGACATCACCTGATCATCTCCAAAAGACATGTCACAGACTTCTTTGAGCTGGAAGCTTCCGAAGCACATGCACTTCTGGATATCTGCCAAAAGTTTAAGGATTATGCCCAAGATACATTCAAGCCCTCCGGCTATAATCTCGCCATGAATACAGGAAAAAGCGCCGGACAGACCATCTTCCACTTTCACCTGCACTTTATTCCCCGATATTAGTATCTTTGGTAAGACGGCAGGGAATTCAGTAGCGGGCTGAAGCTGCTTAAAGTCACAGCTATCATCACCCCTTCCTCAGAACCAGCCATCATATTTTATAACCACCAACCCTACAGTCGCCAAACCCGTAGGGCGTGAGCATATAGCTCGGAGCGCAAGCCCCGTGTGGGCGACTCCGGCAGATATCAACCCTTTTTCGGATATTGATTCTTTTTGCCGGCGTTTAAAAGCACCGGAAATCATCTTGTCAGCTCTTCCGACAATCATGATACGGCTTGTAGCCGCCCAACCGGGCAGGAGGCAAGTAAATGTTTCTCAACTTTCTCAACCTAATCTTTGTCAATCTGTGGACAGACTATGGATTCCGGATACACTCCGCTACGCTCCGTGTTCCGGAATGACTGGTTTTGGGACTGTCGTTGATATATGCAATGACTAATCTGGGCTGGTGTTGGGGGGGGATGACTATTGTGGGCGTGTGGTCAGTGTGGAGACGGTAATGTGGGCATGGATCTTTGATTACAGGCCT
>CALGPA010000120.1 GCA_937960795.1 uncultured bacterium
CCACAGCCGATACCAGCACTTCCAAAAGGGTGACCCCCCGCTCATTTTTGAGCAGGCAGGGTTTGTCATGAAAAAAGCGGGGCGTCATCTTAAACCATCCCTTTAGAAACCCGCGCCGGAAGCAAAGAGTTTCGGATTCTCCGCCACTTCTTCTGCCACGGTGCGTTCAACGTAGTTATTCATTACCAGGTTGTACAGAGATTGATCTCTGGTCTGCATTCCTTCCTTGGTGGAAGCTTGAATGATAGACGGAATCTGGTAGGTTTTTTCTTCACGGATAAGGTTACGCACAGCGGCGTTGGCGAGCATGATCTCGACTGCCGGGACACGACCTTTTCCATCCTTAGTGGGCAGCAGGGTCTGTGAGATCACGGCCTCCAGAGATTCTGAAAGCATGGAGCGCACTTGTTGCTGCTGCTCTTTTGGGAACATATCTATGATACGGTCAATGGATTTCGTACAACTTCCGGTGTGCAGAGTCGCGAACACCAAGTGTCCGGTTTCAGCTGCTGTCAACGCAAGTGACACTGTCTCCAAATCACGCATCTCACCGACCAGGATGACGTCCGGGTCTTCGCGCAGAGCACTACGCAATGCTGCAGTAAAGCTCCAAGTGTCGTGCCCCAGCTCACGCTGGTTGATGAGGCTGTTTTTGCTGCTATGCACAAATTCAATGGGGTCTTCCACCGTGATGATATGGCAATAACGATTGTCATTGATACTGTCAATCATAGTAGCCAACGTGGTGGATTTACCGCTTCCGGTAGGTCCTGTCACCAGGATGAGTCCCTTTTCTTTACGGGTGAGACGCTTAAGAACCTCGGGCAACCGCAGCTCGTCATAGCTTTTGATCTCATTTGGGATCACACGAAAAGCTGCTGATACACCGTTGATCTGATGGAATGCGTTCACACGGAAACGAACGTCATTTGAAAGCTTGGTGGAAAAGTCAATTTCCAGATTCTTTCTGAACATTTCCTGTTGAACTTCATTCATCACACCATAGATGAGGCCTTCAACGTCTTCCAGTGTGAGAACCGGAAGGTTGAGTTTTTTCATTTTGCCGTTGACGCGCACCATCGGATGCGCGCCCACAGCAACATGAAGGTCAGACGCTCCCGCCTCGGCGGTAAAGCGTAATAGTTCATGAATTGTCAAAGTACCATCCTCCCTTAGTCGGCCTGCATTCCTCCGGTCTCCGGATCGGTCCAAGTGTCAATTCCATAACCGTGGAATTTGGCTTCAACTACGTCGTACCATACTTGTTTACCTTCGCCACCGGCGAATTCCTGAGTGGAGGTTGCAATGTACCTGTTGGGGGGATTACCGACTACTTCAAACTTCCAGTTCCGCATGGTGCTTTCACCAAGGCTAGCTTCTCTGGTAGCCTGTTCGAGTGAGAAACCATCGGTGGAACCATTGGTCTGCATGTAGATGTCGTACGCTTTGCGGATGGTAGAGATGGCGGTCTGAGCTTCTGTGCTACGTGATTTTTCCACATAACGCAAATACCTTGGCACCGCGATCGCTGCCAAGATGGCGACGATGATAACCACTACCAACACTTCGATAAGGGTGAAACCCTTTTGGTTTTTCAGTTTTCTGAGCATTTTACTATCCTCCTGGGGGATCGTTTTTTGTTTTTATAGTTTGTTACATGCACATTGCGTGCCAATCTTGATGAAAAAAGCCATCTCACCCCAATGTCAGCCGGAGCAAGCAGCCAAGTTTTCCATCTCCTGTATTTCGATCTGTTTTTGCTAAACTTAAGATAACAAGTACTTAGCCATTATCAGCCATTTTATATAATGTGTTGACGAATTTCAGATGACTTCTTCCATTATTTTGTGTCCAGCAAAATACGTCAAGGAAAATTATTCGCATTTCAGCTTTTTGTCCTCACAAAATGCCGGATTTTAGCCGCCACGCTCGCCCTCAGCTTAGTTGATGACGCCCGGATCATAGCGGATTCTCAGATCCTGTTAACAAGGTATGCGGCCCGCGGATTCATCATCTCCAAATCAAAACTCTTGACGACATGCACATAATTTGGTTTTTGTCACAGCATTAGACAAAAAGAAAGCAACGATAAGGAGCATAGAATGTCAAGACTAACAGCTAAGACACTGACTATCAGCATCCTGCTGGCAATTACAAGCTTCCTGATCGCCGCAGATCACAAGCCCGTTGCGGTATCAAATTCAAATATTTTGGAAGAACGCGATATCCTGGTTGAGTATGATGGCGGCAAGATCTACCGGGCAGATGTCCTGGATAAAATCTCAAAACTTCCTCCCATGCAGCAGGGTCGTTACCACACCATGGACGGCCAAATGCAAATCATGGACATCCTCAGCACCGAAGCAGTATTTTTCGCTAAAGCCAAACAGCTTGGTATAGACAAATCCCCCGAAGTGACCGAGCGTCTGAATGATCTCACCCGACGTCACTATCTGCAGGAGTATTATAAGCGCCATGTGACCAACCAAGTGGAGATCACCGAAGAGGACAAAGAGCAATACTATCAAGACAATCTTCAGCTCTTCTATATGAATCCAAACATCACCATCGAATATATCCAAACCGCCACCGAGCAAGACGCTCTGGATGCCATACAGGAGCTTGCCGACGGAGCCACATTTGCCAAGGTCTCTGATAAATACAATCAAAACACCTACGCGCGCGGGCTCAAAGGCGTGATCAAAAACGTCCGTCTGAATGGAAACATCCCCGGCGTGGGCAATGACTATGTACTGGAAGATCACATTCGTAATAGCGAAGTGGATCCTCACCATGTATATGGCCCCTATCAGACAGATCTCGGATGGCATATCTTCCGCACTGCCAGCTGGGCACCCGGCAGGCAAAAGGAATATCTCGAAGTGCTGCCTGAGATCGAACAGCGCATCCGCCCCGTGATGGAGCGCCGCATCCTTGAAGATATCCGAAAAAAACTCAAAGCAAAATATGAAGTAGTCATCCACGAGGGCATCGCCTCTCAGATCGATCTTCAAGCAAGAAAGAATAATGAAGAGATCATGTTCAATGTCGTGGTTCACTCACCTCACGAGGAATTGATCATGACAATCCAAGATGTCCTAATCGCGTTTGACAAGCTCAATCCGCAAGAACAGATCTTCTACATAAAAGGAGAGGGGGCAAAAGGGCTCATCGAGCAAAACCTCATCCAAGATCTCTTCCACCTGGAAGCAAAAGCCCTGGGCTATGAAAGATATTTTGTCGATACTGACGATTATAAGACCATGACGCACAATCTTATCCTGCGCCGCGCATACGAAATCATGGTGCTGGATGAGATCGATATCACCAATGAAGAGATCGCCCTTCGCTATGAGCGTGACAAAGAAAACTATGCCCAGCCTGCTCATCGCAGCATCCAAGTGCTTTTCTTTGAAAACGAAAAGGATGCCAACAAGGCTTGGCGCAAATTCCGCACCGCTCATCGCAAGAAAAATGAAAAGACGATGACCAAGATAGTCAAAGACCACTCCATCCGTCCGGCTAAAGATATCTATCCAAATCAATATGACAACGGAGTAGTCACCGGGCTTACCCAAGATGCCGAATTTAGCAGGCTCATCTGGGACAATCCCGTGGGATATCTCTCCCCCGTCTTTACCGCTGCAAATGGCGACATAGTTTTCTTCCGCACTATCGAAGAAACTCCCAAATCCTACCGTCCGCAGGTGGAAATCGAACCCAGAATCATCAGCGCCATTAAACAAGACAAAGAAAGAGCTAAACAGGATCAGATCAAGGAAGAACTCTTTGTGGAATATAACCTGGTGAAATACCCGGAACGCATCCGCCTTACCCTCACTTCCGAAGAACTCTTCGAATATGCAGATGCCGCCACCAGAAACCGCAACTACCAAGATGCAATCATCTTCTACGACCAGATCGTGACTAACTTCACAAACGGAGTCGATGACTATAAAGCATATTTCATGAAGGCATTTCTCGTGGCAGAAGAGATGAAAAATGAAGACCTCGCCATAGAGCTCTTCAGCAACTTCATTCAGCGCTTCCCAGAAGGCGACCTCCACGAATCAGCCCGCTTCATGATCGACAGCCTCCAAGGTAATCTTGAAGACTTTGGAGATTTTGAGGATATTGACGACTAATCTCACCCGATGCATTGATAGATAGCGGAGCAGTTTTTGCTCCGCTTTTTGGTTTTTTGGGGATAGCTAAGTGACTGCAAAATAGGGCGCGCTCATGCCTCCCTCACCGCTTCCTCACCGCTCAAGTGTGCAAGCGGTGAGAAAATAAGGACTTAGAGAGTTCTTAGTTCGTAGTTCTTAGT
>CALGPA010000121.1 GCA_937960795.1 uncultured bacterium
CGTGTTAATTAGTGCAAATTCGTGGACAGACTATAGATTCCGGATAAGCCTCACTACGTTCGACTTTCCGGAATGACTAATATTAGCTGGTCGTTATGATGTGGAATGACTGGTTTTGGGTTTGTAGTAATAAGGCAGATACGGGCGCAGCGACACTTTAATTCTACATCGTAAATCGTACATTGTTCATTCGATTTTCGGTTCATCCGCAAATCGTCTAAGTCCTTATTTTCTCACCGCTTGCACGCTCGACCGGTGAGCAAGGGATGAGGGAGGCATGAGCGCGCCATATATTGCAAGCACTTACGAGTCCCAAAAACGCAGTATACGGGGATATATTTGCTATGTTGTGTATCATATCACACAGAACGGGCTTTGAATCTCTGCTTTTATTCAGGCTATGATGAGCCTCTGTTTGGTTTGTTTATCTGATCTCACATGCAGCTTCTTGCTCGATTGGTAGAGATCTTGCATATACTGGTAGTGTCGAGATCTTGTTTTAGTAAGAATCAGCTTGACAATTCATGCACAGAATTATTGTTTTCATCAGGAGACAAATATGATCGAAGTTATTATTGATAAATGCGTTGGTTGTGGTAAGTGCCTCAAGGCATGTGCTTATGATGCGATCAGCATCTCAGACAAACTGGCGGTAATTGACATTGACAAATGCACTTTGTGTGGTGCTTGCGTGCAGAGCTGCCCCTTTGAAGCGATCCTCATCCGCAAAAAAACAAGCAAGACTGTGGATAAATCTGCATATTCCGGCATATGGGTCTTTGCGGAGCAGCGAGATTCTGAGATCGCCGGCGTGTCCTACGAGCTCTTGGGCAAGGGCAGAGAATTGGCGGATCAGCAGGATGCCGAGCTGACAGCTGTGCTTTTTGGCTCTCAGGTAAATGGCCTCCCCGAAGAGCTCATCGCCTATGGAGCCGATCAAGTGATCACCATCGACGATCCGGCTTTGGCGCACTTTCGTGATGAACGCTATAGCGAGGCGTTGATCTATCTGGCAGATAAGTATAAGCCGGCAGTGATCCTTGCAGGAGCCACAGTGATCGGACGCAGCTTCATCCCCAGAGTAGCGGTCAAGCTAAATACCGGGCTCACCGCTGATTGCACGGGTCTGGAGATTGACGAAGAAAGCGGCAATCTCATGCAGACGCGTCCTGCCTTTGGCGGAAACATCATGGCGACGATCGTCACCGCAAATCACCGTCCGCAGATGGCGACCGTCCGTCACAAAGTGATGGATCCTCTTCCGCGGGATGATTCTCGCAGTGGCACCGTGATCCGAGAAGAATACAATTTTGAGCTGGAAGAAGACCAGACTCAGTACATCAGCTTTGAAAAAGAAAAGACAAATCTGATCAATATCACAGATGCAAACGTGATCGTAGCAGGCGGACGCGGAATCCGCGAGGCAAAGAATTTTGCCATGATCGAAGAGCTGGCGGAGGCTCTTGATGGAGCCGTCGGCGCTTCCAGAGCCGCCGTGGACAGCGAATGGATCGCCTATTCACACCAAGTCGGTCAGACCGGCAAGACGGTCAAACCCAGCATCTACATCGCCATAGGAATCTCAGGAGCCATCCAACATCTGGCGGGAATGAGCTCGGCGGATTACATCGTGGCGATCAATAAAGATCCGGATGCACCCATCTTCAAAGTGGCAGATCTGGGAATCGTGGGGGATCTCTTTGAGGTCGTACCAAAACTGATCAAAAGGATTAAAGAAGTACGGGCATGAAAATCTTGGCGGGTCAGGCTGTTTTAACTGCGGATGATGTCATTCAGGATCCGCAGATAAAGCTTAGATCAGAGGATGAAACTATCCTCAAGATACCGGATAGCATAGCCTATCTTCCTTTGATAAACTCACACGATCACCTGGTGGGAAATTGGACGCCACAAGCGGGGGATAAGCGTCCCTATCCCAATTCCCACATCTGGGTGGAAGACATGAAGCAGTCCCAAAGCTTTTTGGAGCGCAACAAGTTTTGGCTCAATGACGGATCCTTTGTGCTCAGTGCCCCTCCTGCGCTCACTGTGGCGCGATTGGGTGCTTACAAGAATCTTTTCTCCGGTTGCGGGATTGTGCAGGATCACGGGCCTCTGCAGCAGGATTCATATTATGAAGCCATGCCGATCAAAGTGATCAAAAGATATCGGCAATGCCATTCGCTTACTTTGGGCAATTGGTGGGGCGGTGAGTCTCCACAGACGGAGATGGATCTCAGCGGGGGCGAGATGCCTTTTATCGTGCATATCGGTGAAGGGACTGATGAGATCACCCATCAGGAATTTGCGCAGCTCAAAAGCAATGGCTTACTCAAAGAAAACACGCTCATGATCCATGGCATCGCCTTCTCAGAAGATGATATCATCGATATCGCCAGAGCAGGTGCCAGCGTGTGTTGGTGCCCTAGTTCAAACTTCTATTTGATCGGCAAGACCTTTGATATCACCAGCGCCATCAAGCATAATGCAAATGTGGTGATCGGCACGGATTCAACGATGAGCGGAGCTATCAACTTGATCGGAGAATTTGATCTGATCCGCCAGAAGTTCCCGCAGATCTCTCCTCGAGAGCTGTATCGGATGGTGACCGAGAATGCGGTCAAAGCCCTATATCTGCCACCGCGCTATGCCAAGCTGGATCCTGAGAACGCTGAGAATCTGCTTTTGGTAGACCAAAATAATTCTGATCCCTTTGAGAATCTCATGAATCTGAAGATGAGTGAGATCAAGCTCTTGGTGGTGGACTCGATTCCGCTTTATGGGGATGGCATCTATCTAAAGAGCTTTGGGAAGCAGATTCGGGACTATAGCTTCTTTGATATCGACGGCCGCGAGAAGTTTGTGGTGGGAGATCCTCAGATGATAAGTCAGGAGATTGATCTGGCATTGGGCTATCACAAAGACTTCCCATTCCTGCCGTTTTGAGATCAGACCTGCCGATGAAAAGCCTGGAAATCTGCGAGATCTTCTATAGCCTGCAAGGAGAATCATCCTATGCGGGGATGCCCTGCACTTTCATTCGCCTATCCGGCTGCAATCTACGCTGTAGCTATTGTGACACAGCGTATTCCCACGAAGCCGGGGAGATTCGAGCGATATCGCAAATCTTGGCAGAAGTGGCAGAATATCCCGGAAACTTGGTAGAGCTCACCGGGGGCGAACCTCTTGCTCAGGGAAACAGCATCATGCTCTTATCTGAGCTTCTGGCAATGGGCTATAAAGTGTTGCTGGAAACCAATGGCTCTCTATCCTTGCGCAATGTTCCCGCGGAGGTGGTGAAGATAGTCGATGTGAAATGTCCTGCAAGTGGGGTGGGGAATAGCTTTTTACATGATAATCTAGGCTATTTGGCAACCCATGATGAGCTTAAATTTGTGATATCGGATTTTGAGGACTATGTTTTCGCGCGGGACTTCGTAAGAGATCACCGGCTTTTGGGATATACTATCCATTTCTCGCCGGTGAATCCCATCCTAAAGGCGGAAGAGCTGGCAGAATGGATCTTGCAAGATGGCTTGGGGGTCAAGCTCAGCTTACAATTGCACAGAATCCTCAACCTCCGCTGATGAGATGGACTATCATCACGTCCGCTCCCTCCGGGATAGTCGTGGTGTCATAGGCATCTTTGGGGACTAATTCCCCGTCGATCTTGATCACCAACATCGGGAAAGTATAGTTCATCATCTTGAGTGCGTCACGCACAGTCATTCCTTGTTGCCAGTCTTGGCTGCGTCCGTTTATCAAAATCTTGTCTTTCATTTATCTTTTCCTGCTATTATTTCTAAGCTGAGATTGGCCTGCATAGCCGCGACTATCATCACTCGCGGAGCGATCGGGGAGATCCCGTCTTTGAGTCGGCTGCTTTGATCGCCTACGATATAGAAACTGCCTTCATGCTGGATCTTGATCTCTTCACTGCGGCCATATCCCGCCAAGCCGGAGGCACAGATGAGGGGGATCTTGGGATGGTGTTTGAACCAAGTCTCGATCAGCATCAGCTTCTGGGAATCCTTGTCAAAAGCCTCGATCATCACGTCCACGTCCTTAAAGAGGGAAGGGATGTTGTTTGGCGTGAGCCTAAGATCGTGCATTTGCAATTGGATGAAGGGATTAATCATGCGGATGTTCATCTTTAAGGCGTCAGTCTTGGGCATGCCGACTTGGTCGATATTGAAACTCTGTCGATTGAGGTTTGAAAGAGATACTTTGTCAAAATCAGCAACTATGAGCTTGCCAATCCCGGCGCGGGCGAGCATAATCGCGCAATTTGAGCCCAATCCCCCTGCTCCGGCTATGCCGACGGTGGCTTTTTGCCACAAGGGGAAAGCATCCGGGTCTCGCTCACAAAAGTAGTCAATCGCTTTCACTGTCTATCCTTATCTCGATCTTGTCTTTGTTTGGGATGTCTCTTAGCTTGTCTACGATCGCCATGATCGTGCCCTGAAGGATCTCTTGCACAAAGGGCACTATCACCACTTCTTTGCCGCCGGAAAAAAGCCTGAGGCGCTTCTTGCCGTCCAGCACGCAATCTTGGCGCGATCGGCGACCTTGGACGATGTCTGCTGCCATCTGAAGGCAAGTGCTTCCGCATCTTTGGCAACATTCGGGGTCGGCGACGGGGAGGATCTCGAAGCTCTTCTCAAGGACGAGTTTGCACAGATCATCAGGCGCATTGATGGCGCTGAATACTGGGAGCTGCGGATGAGTGAAGGCTGTGTCGGAGATCTTGCCGCTGATGCCGATCGTGCAGTCATCTATGAGCTCCTGCAGCTGCAATTCGTCTTCTGCGCAGATGATCTTGGGCATGGGAGCATCTTTCATCCCCTCGATGATCAAGAAATCTGCCTCAATCCCGGGGACGATCTCGCTCAAAGGAAGCGGGCGCGGATGGATCACGGCGGTGTCATACAATCCGCGAGCTACGGTCTGGATGCTGCCGGCAGCGACGTGCAATGCAGAATTTGTGCCGGCTGTATCTGCCCGAAACTTCTCGCTGTGGATGTCCTTGATGGTGGCGACCCGGTGTCCGCGGGCTGTCAGAGCAGTTACCAAGGCAGTCACGGCTGTGGTCTTGCCAGTGTGGTGATATCCGATGATAGCAATGGCCTTCATTTTGCTGGCTCAACGAGGACGACGACTGTCGCGCTCATGCCTTCTCCGCATCCTGAGATGCCAAGGCCTTCTTCAGTAGTGGCTTTGATAGAGATCTGCTCGATCCGGCAATCCAGATCGCTGGCTAGGATCCGGCGCATGGCAGAAATATGGGGACTGAGCTTTGGGGCTGCGGCACAGATCGTGGCATCAAGATTGGATATGCGATAGCCCCGCTTAAGGATCATGCTGTAGCAGCGCTTGAGCAGCTGACGGGAATTTATGTCCTTGTAAGCCGGGTCTGTATCAGCAAAATGACTGCCGATGTCCCCCAAAGCCAATGCTCCAAAGAGGGCGTCGCAGACGCTGTGGAGTAGCACGTCAGCGTCCGAGTGTCCCAAAAGCCCTTTATCAAAGGGGATCTCCACCCCTCCGAGCATCAATCTGCGGCCGTCTACCAAACGATGAACATCATATCCAAATCCAATTCTCATCTTAGTCCACCGTAATAGATTTTGATACGTTTTTGGGCACATCAGGATGCACCCCGTGGTCAATCACTCCCAAAAGATCAAGCTTTTTCATCTTGCGGATGCTCATCCTAAGGGCAAGCAATTGGAGCACGATCGTGGCGGAGAAACACGTCATCAGGCTGTCTCCGGTCTTGGGTAACATGATGTAGCCCCAGCCATAATATGAGCCTTCTTTGGGGTTGAGAGAGGCGTTTTTCATCAGCTTCTCATCCTCTTCCGCGATCACATAGGTGTCGGCACCCCGGATCTTATGGGTATTGATCTGCGAGATAGTGAGATTGATATCTCTGTCTTCCGGGCCTGTGACGTAGATGAGAGGATAGTTTCTGTATAATGGTTCAAAGAAATCGATGCCTTGGACCGATTCTTGGAAGATGCTGCTTGCTTCTTTGGTGAGGTTAAAGGGTTTGTTGTGTGTAAAGCTATAATCCGCGATGGCTTTGAGGAGGTTCTTGCGCTCGCTTTGGGATAGCTGCTTGGTCTCGGAAGCTTCGTCGATGCTGTCAATCATGCGGCTGAAAGCGCGCACCAAGTTACGTACGTGCTTCACTCCAAAGACGGTGTTTTTGCCAAGGATGGTGTTCGGGCCATGCTTAAACTCGCTGGCTTCTCTACCCTCGGCATGGTTTAGCACTGTCTCTCGGATCTTCAGAGCGCCTTCCATCGCCACTCCGCTGATCTTTGTGGCAAGTATGTGCATTGAGGGCTCCATGTAGATCTTGGCAGCCATATTGTCTATCATGTCGTCGGTCTTGTCAACCGTCTCTTTGAGCAGTGAGGGGATGTCCCACAGAGACTTAAAGCGGGATTCGATCGCGGCATGGCGCTTTGCCCTCTCGTCGGGGTCAAGATCAAGATCAATCTCTTCAAGCTTCATCTTTGCCGCACGAATGGCAAGATAGTAGAAGAGGGTAATCTGATTCATAAAGCTCTTTGTGGCGGGCACGGCGATCTCAGGGCCGCATAGGATGGGGATCGCCACATCGCTCTTTTCTTGCCCGAGAGTGCTATTCATATTGTTCACCAAGACTACCTTGTGGACGCTCAGCTCTTTGCGATCGATATCATTGAAGATGTCGATGAGATCTTTGGTTTCTCCACTCTGAGAGACGCCGATGATGAGGTCGTTGTTCTTGATACAATTTGAGAATTCTCCGCGGAAGTCTCCCGGCAGGATCGGGATCATCTCGATCTGCGCAATTTCATTGAAGAAGAGAGCGGCAATCTTGGTAGCGTGAAAGGAGGTTCCGCATGCGATGGAATATGCATTGCGGTTGTTTTTGATAGTGTTTTTGATCTGAGTCAGAAAGTCTTGCACGCTATGCTCAAATTCTTGCACGTCAATTGCTTCGGCGATGCTATCCAGAGCCTTGGAGACGAATAGCCGCGTGCTGTCATATTCCTTGCCGATAAGATCGATGAAGACGTTCTTTTCGTTGGAGAAGAAGTACTTCTTTTCAAAACCTTCTTTGACTGCCACATCGAAGATGGCGGAGTAGTTCTTTTGTGCTTGCTCAATGAGCTTTGCGATCTTGGCTGATTGGCACAGAGCATCATACTTTTGGTGCTTATCTTCCAAAAGAGCAGCCCCTGCTATTTCCAGCATCTCTTGGGTAAGATCGTCTCTGAGACCGGCTTCATCGATCTCATGCAGCATGTATCTTGCTGAGTTTGACCCGCCTTGAAAGAGCTTGATCAGTTTCCCGGTGGATTCACTTTGGGCATAGATCTCTTGCTCCATGAAGTATTCATAATCCGGGAGCAACTCCACATCCTCGGCGCGAAGCTTGGAGTATATGGCTTTGACCATGATCGGATCCCCGGGCGCATGGATCTCATCATCTTGTCCCAATCTGCGGAAGCGAAGCTGCTTCTGGGCATATACTTGGTAGTTCTCGGAGTCATACTCGACAAATTCACCTTCTCTGAGGCGAACCAGCAGCTTTGTGAAACGCAGGACAGCGGTGAGATCGCTGGAAGCAAGGCAGAAGGGGGCGTCATCGATCTCTCCGACGCCAAAATAGAGGCTGGATCCGGATTTGATCGCCCATGAAGTCTGTGTCTGGGGATCCACCACCACTGCCGCATAGGAGCCGATCATCTGCTCAGACGCTTTAATGATGGCGCGGCGCATGCAGGCTTTGCGCGTCTGTGTGTCTATCTCTTGCTTCAGCTTTGAGAGCTCGATGTCAAAATAGTGTTCCACAGTGTGCACGAGCATCTCGCCATCGTTGTCGGAGAGCACAGTGTGCCCTTCCATGGTCAGGAAGTTCTTAAGCTCACGAGTGTTTGTGATATTACCGTTGTGCGCGCCAAAGATATGCCTTTTGCATCTCACATCATGCGGCTGTGCATTCACCTTGTTCACTGAGCCGAAAGTAGCCCACCGAACCTGACCGCAGAAGATCTTGCCGCTTTGTTTCTCGATGCCGAGGGTCTTGACCAGGGTCGAGGGCGCACCCACGTCTTTGAGCAGAGTGACCTTTTGTTCTTCATCCAGAAAGGCCGCACCGGTGCTGTCGTATCCTCGATATTCCAGCGCTTTGAGAAGGCGGGATGCGTGTTTGCCCAAGTTTATTGAGACTTTGGGAAGCGCCATGCCCAATACTCCACATCCGATGGATGGGATCAAGATCGGGATGCGGATCTTAAGATTACGAATCTTAGCCATAGATTTCATATGCATGTTCTCCGTTTATATAATAACATTGTTGTCAATAATCAATTGTGCCAGCGTCAGATCCCAGTCATCGGTGATCTTGATGTTCAGGTCGCTGGTCAAGTGATAGCGCACTCGCGCGCCATAGTGCTCGACCAAGGCTGCATCATCGGTGCTGATATAGCCGTCGCCATAGGCTTTGCTATAGCTTTCCATAAGGAGCTTGAAAGAAAAGACTTGGGGCGTGAAGACTTGCACCAGGCGATCCCGCACCAGGGTCTTTTCAAGATAGTCTCCCGAGATCTGTTTGATCGTGTTTTTGAGGCGACTGGCGGGCACGACGGCCTTTTCCTTGAGCGCGATCTCGTGTAATTCCCGGATCAGATCCAGATTGATAAAGGGTCGCACGGCATCATGGATGAAGACCAGCTCAGTATCCAAGGGGCATTCTTGCAGTGCGCCAAAGATGCTGTCCTGACGCTCCAATCCTCCGGGGATCACCAGATATGGCTTGCATGCCGGCTCAAAGAATTCATGAATGAGTTTTTTGCAAAAGTCCAGATCTTCTTCGGGTGCAGTGACGATGATGTTTGAGATCAAGGGGGACGCAAAGAATGGTCCCAATGTGCGTATCAATATTGGGATGCCGCTGAGCATGCGATACTGTTTTTTGATCTCCCCGCCCATTCTGCGGCCTGATCCGGCGCCGGTGATGATGGCAGTGCAATGGGTCAACGATTCCATGAATAAAAGACTCCTCTTGCCTTGCGCTCGGTGCAAAGCTTCCCCTCGAGATTCAATTCTCTGAGCACCTTGGAGATCTCGTTTATGTGGATATCCAGCATCGAGGAAAGATCTTCAGCCGTAGAGGGTCTGCGGGTTAGGGTTCCGCGGATAAGCTCGATGATCTCATCATCCAGAGCAGCGCTGCCGGGATGATGACGGATCTTTGCGATGATCTCGATGGGCATTGTCAGATTAAGGGCAAAATACTTCTTGATTTCCTTTAGTCGCTCTGTGGATGCCGCTTCGACCCATTCCTCTGCTCCGGGGCGATCGAGGCTATTTAGCTGCACCAGATCCGGCGATGCTTTGGCGATTGCCTCACGCAACAGCTCAAGCTCTTTATCGGTATCTGTGACGCCCGGCACCACAAAGACTTCCAGCCAGATCTGCCCGGAATATCTTTGACGCAGATTGATCAGCGCTTGGATCTGATCTTTCACCTTCAGTCCCGGCTTGGGGCGATTTACTTTCTCATAGACTTCCTGAGATGCCGCATCCAGAGAAGGCAGGATGAGATCGCAAGGCAGGATCTGTGATAGCAGGTCTTCATCAGTGAGCAAGACCCCATTGGTCAAGAGCGCCAGTTTATAATCCGGATACTTCGCTTTAATATGCCGGATGATATCTTCAATCGAGCTATTCAGGGTAGGCTCGCCGGCTCCGGAGAAGGTGATATAATCCAAGTGTGGCCGGCTCTGCATAAGTCGATCCAGCTCTTCAAGGATCTCGGCAGTCGGGAAAAATTCTTCGCGCGTAGTCTGCAGATGGGTAGTGCTTTGCACCTCGCAATACACGCAATTGAGCGGGCAATATTTATACGGTACCAAGTCAATCCCCAGAGATATTCCCAATCTCCTGGAATTAACAGGGCCAAAGAGGTGTTTATATTTCATGCTTTAGAAGGTCGTTCCAAACTGCAAATGAGGTTCCCAGCTTCGATCTTCGACGCTATAGGCATAGTCAAATCCGATGAGACCGAACGGACTACGAATGCGGATTCCAGCGCCAAGGCCTTTCTTAAGCTCCAAGAAGTTGAAATCGCGCAGTTTGTTATAGCTATCTCCGGCGTCAAAGAAAGTGACACCGATGATCTGATCACCGGCGATCGGATAGCCCAACTCGGTGGAGAAGATGATGGCACGTGTGCCGCCACCGACGGGTCCGATGGAACGATCCGGATATCCGCGGATGCCATCCGCTCCGGTGCCACCCAGATAAAACTTCTCATCAGGTGGTGCATCATTGGATTTACCATATGGCGTGATGTAGGAAAAGCGCCACTTCGTCCGCAGTGTCAGTTTTTGCCAAGCCTCGGCATACCAATTCACCTGGGCGATCTGCTTGAAATAGTCAAAATCCCCCATGAAGGGCCCACCCGCCACTTCAGAAAACAGCGTGATCTGAGAACCTTTGGTGGGGAAAAAGATATTGTCACGAGTATCACGGCTGAGGGTGAAATTCATCGCCGAAGTATAGCGCCAGCCCAATTGATCAAGCTCGAGCAATGTGGCGTTTGCCAAGCTATCAGCAAGGATGGCACTTTGATTTGTAATATTGTATTTCTTGCTATAAAAAGAATAGCCGATGGAGGCACGGGTGCGATCCACCCAAGGAACTGATTGCCCCAAGCGCACGGATCCACCGCGAGTGAGAATCTCATAGTAAAATGAGCTCCAGCTCTTTTTGGTGTAATAGGCGTTTGTGCCCAATAGCATGTCGGAATCAAAGAGATTGGGGTTCACAAAGCCAAGCTCAAGATTCTGCGTGCTCCCGCCAAAATCCCAGGTGATGCTGCCGCTCCAGTTGTTCCCAAAGAGATTGTTCTGTGAGATGGATAGCTGCCCCACAAAGTTATCTTGGGAGTTATAGCCGATTCCGCCATTGGCAACTCCACTGGGCTTGTCGATCACATCAATCTGCAGATCGATATCCCCGTTGTTGTTGATTCTCTCATAATCCAGCCGGATATCCGGCTCAAAAAAGCCAAGATTATAGATATTCTGTTGGCTGCGAATAACTTGAGATTGCCGGTAATAGTCCCCGGGTGCGATCTCAAGCTGTCTGCGCAAGACCTTCTCTTTGGTTCTGCGATTTCCGGTAAAATGGATCTGACGGATCTGAGCGCGGGTGTTTTCGTTGATCATCATCTGCACATTCAGCCGCTTATCCTCTTTCAAAAACTCATTGCGGATATCAGCATAGATGAAGCCTTCGTCAAAATACAGAGAATAGACCCGAGCCATCTGATTTTCAAATTTCTCTTGATCAAAGGTGTCGCCTTCTTGGAAAGTGAAGGAATCCATGATGGTCTCGCTCGTAAAATGCTCGTTGCCTTCGATTATGATCTCACCAAAATGATACTTATCGCCTTCATGGATGGTGATGACCAGCTCATGATGCCGATCCGAGATTTGCTGGAGATCATAGGGCCCGACAGCGACATCGATAAAGCCGTTTTTACGATAGTGATTGGCCAAAGAAATCAGATCAGCATCAAACTTCTCCTGCTCAAAACGCCCAGATCTCAAAAAGCCCGAGGGCTTGGTCTTCATCCGGCGAATCAACTGTCTGTCGTCAAAATTCTCATTACCGATGAAAGTGATCTCTTTGAGTGTGATGCGATTGCCCTCTTCCACACGAAGCGTGAGAGCGACTTTGTTGTCCGGCAGATCCTGCTCCAAGATCTCAATGGAAGCATTGCCAAAGCCTTTTTGAGCATATTCGCGCTTGAGTCTTTGCACCAATTGCGTCTTCTGGTTCCCGCTCCAAAATGCACCCACGCGCAGATTTGCCATCTCTTCCACGGCGTCCTTTTTGATCACCTTAAAGCCTTGATAGCTCACGGTGCTAATGGCAGGATTTTCTTCTACCTTGACGATGATGTTGATGCCGGTGCGATAGGGCTCAGAGTGGATCTCAATATCCTTAAAGACGCCCATCCTATAAAGGTTCTTGATGGATCTGGACACATTGTCGGGATCCAAGGCATCACCCACCCTGAGACTGATGGCAGAGATCACCATTTCACTGGATACGTTCTCGGTTCCCTCTACTCTGATTTCATATATGGTTTCGCCGGTGCTCCAAAGGCTTCCAAAGAGCGCAAGTATGGCGATTATTAGTGAGATACGCTTACAAAATCTCGGCATTTTACCTCCACCTATACGGTTTCTCCCAATTTCTATATATGGCTCTTTTAGTAAAGTCTTTTTTTTGATCCCAGTTTCAAGCTCGATTCGCTCCGGCTTGGGGACCCCGAAATCACCCCACAAAACCGCTGCGCAATTTTGCGGGGACCCCGAAACCACCCCACAAAACCGCTGCGCAATTTTGCGGGGACCCCGAAGCAAAGATGATAGCCGGTGGCTTCAGCCGCCGGCAAAACGCAGACTGAAGCTTGATCTGCTTAGATGGATTCCGGATAAGCCTCACTCCGTTCGACTTTCCGGAATGACTAGTGTAGGG
>CALGPA010000122.1 GCA_937960795.1 uncultured bacterium
CTATTGACCGTCTCCAACAAGATGTGTTCATGGATGTTCAGAGAGTAAATGTTTAATCTTGTTGAAGAGCATTTGCTGTATACAACCACTTCAAGCGTATCGCAGTTTGATCTACTTTGAGAAGCAGTTACCACTTGTCTTATCACAGTGTTATGTTTCATTCTCTGATTCGAACATTGTGGAAACCATCCATAAAACACAGCTCTTGACATGACACGGTATCGGATATCCACGAAATAGCAGGTCTGCAGATATAAAGAGTCCCTATAAACCCTCACTGAAAACTTCAATTTTCATCACCGAAAACTTCAAATCGGGAAAACGGGCTTCTATAGCGGTCATTCTCTTACTGGTTTTAATCACCACTTCTTCAATTTTCATCACCGAAAACTTCAAGCTTTAATCACTGAAAACTTCAAGCTTTAATCATCGAAAACTACAAATGGGTTGTGGTATAAAAAATATCGTGGGGAGCAGCGGGCGGTGTCCCCACGACTCGGAGGGCATTCTATGTCCCCGCTTTCCCAAGTGAGGACGATTTGGAGCTTTGGGTGACTCTTTTTTAACTTGACACGGTTTGCTCATTAGTCATGTTTGCGCCATAAACAAGTTTAGGAGATACAAGTGAAGCAAGAAGACCTTCAGTATCCGACCAAAAGCACCGAGTGGGAGCTCCGCTATGGCGATGGAATAGTGTGGATGGGGCAGGGATTGTCCTTCATCATTCTTGGTTTCGCGATCAGGGTATCAGCCCTCTATTTCTTTATTCTACCCGCGCTTTTACTCGTTACATCTATCCTAAAAAAGCGCTTTGTATCGCCCCGCCGGGGGATAGCCAGATTGAAAACGCCTGCTCGTCGATATGGGAGACTTAGCACCATCACTGTCGCTATCCTACTGATAGTCATTCTATTTGTGTTTTATCTGATCAGACGAGAATCTTCCGCTCTTTTGATCTCACTGATTCTGGGGGCAGGATACTTGGTGATGATAGTCAATTGGTTGATCATATCCTACCAAGAATGGGATGGCAAGAGCCAATATCCGATCTGGGAACGCATCGTGATCATTGCTCTTTTGGCAGCACTGGTGATCCGTGGTATCTCCGCAGCTTTGATCGGCCTTATGCTCGCAGTCTATGGTCTTTTCGCCCTCATTTGGGGACTGAGCTGCTTCATCCGGTTCATTCGCCAAAACCCGGTAATTGAAGATGAAATCTAGCACGGCAATCCTAGAAGCAGAGATAGATCGTCTCATCCATGAGCCGGCACGACTAAAGATCATGATCTATCTCTCCAGCCTGCGTGACGCGGATTTCACGAATCTGATCTACAAGACCAAGCTCTCCCGTGGCAACCTCTCGGTCCAGCTCCAAAAGCTGGAAGAAGCCGGATACATCGAGATCGAGAAGGAATTTGTACACCGCAAGCCCCGCACGATGGCAGCCTTGAGTGATAAAGGCAGGAAAGCTCTTCGGCGCTATCAAGCTCATTTGACGAGTCTTTTGGCCAAGATCCCCAAATAGTCGGAGGAGTCCATGTCTGTGTGATTCAAGATCAAAAAAATTCATCTTTCTTGACATCTCTGCCGCTGCTCAATAATTTGTCCGAAATATAGAGCTCATACAAAGCTCACCCTGTTTGCTTTGCACACAGCTCCACGATTTCTGGAAAAGGAGATTTAATATGTCCGGTTTGAAGATTACCCGGCTTTGCAAGACCTATGCAGACAAGCTTGTGGTAGATCACATTTCTCTTTCTGCTCTCCGGGGCGAGATCACGGGCTTTTTGGGCCCCAATGGCGCCGGAAAGACCACCACCATCCGCATGATCATGGGGATCACAGCTCCGGATAGCGGCTCGATCGATTTTGAGGATTCAGATTCAGCCAAGATTCCTCACCACTTGATCGGCTATCTGCCTGAAGAACGCGGATTGTACAAAGACTCCAAGGTCATAAACATGCTGCGTTTTTTATCGGGACTAAAGGGCATGGACAGCCGCGATGTGACTCCAAAAGCTATGAACTGGCTCGATAAGTTTGGCATTGCCGACAAAGCGCACAGCAAGATCGAAGAGCTTTCCAAAGGCATGGCGCAGAAGGTCCAATTTATCGCCACTATCCTGCACGAGCCCAAATACATCATCTTGGATGAGCCCTTCACCGGTCTTGATCCAGTGAGTCAGGATCTATTCAAAGCCGAGCTTCGCAGATTTGCCGATGCGGGAGCCACGATCCTGCTTTCATCCCATCAGATGAACATCCTAGAAGAGCTGTGTGACAAGATCTTCCTGATCCACAAAGGCAAAGAGCTTTTCCATGGCAGTCTTTCCGATTTGCAGGATGCCTATGGCAATGTCGTGATCAAACTCCACTTGGAAGATGCAGCCGATATTCCCCGCATAGTTGAGCTAAAAGGCATCCAAAATATCAAGCAGACCGGAGCAGGGAAGCTGGAGCTGGATCTTGTCGAATCTGCAAATGCGCAAAGCATCCTCCGCGAGATCCCTTCGGACATCGTTCTCAAAGAGCTTAGCCTTGCCAGATCCGGATTACACGAGATCTTTGTCAAAATCGCCAAGGAGGGAAGAGATGAAGTCTGATACTCTCAAAATCGCCAAATGGGAGCTATTGAGGTATCTCACAAACAGACAATACCTCATCAGTTTGGTGCTTACTCCCGTATTGATGGTTATCTTGATGTCGATTCCTACTCTACTGACTTACTTTGATAAACCCCGCGACACAATCTTCTACGTCGTTGATGAGATGGGAATATTGGCGGATTTGCGCGCTGAGATCTCCCCACCCCACATCATATTGAAGGAGACGGAGCATTCGGAGGATCTTGCTTCTTTGATCTACCAAGAGAAGGCATCCGGATACTTCATCATCCCGAGTAAGTTCTGGCAGACCGGCGAGATGAGTTTTTACTACAACAAACTCAATCAGGAAGAGCTGGGCATCATCCGCACCGCCATGACGACCATCTTGCGTTCCCACCGCATGCAGGAGTTTAAGATTGCCCCGGACGATCTGGAGTATCTGACCCAATCAGTGAGCATAGAACGCACGGCTCTTGAGAAAGCGGAGACCATGGATGCAAACGTCATGATCCTCTCCCTGGTCTTTTTGGGATTGATCTTCACGATGATATTCTCCAGCGGAACCATGTTGATGCAGAGTGCTTTGCAAGAGCGCCGCGATCGGATGGCAGAGATTGTGCTTTCTTCGATAAAGCCGACCAGTCTCATGCAGGGCAAGATCATCGGACACTTTCTATTGGCGTTGATCCAGATCGTTTTTTGGCTCATGATCAGCCTGCCGGCAGTGATTTATCTTCTGAAGTTCCCTCTTTTTGACGCGCTCCAAGCCAGCAGATTGGGATTGATCTTTTTCTTCGGACTCGGCGGATACATGCTCTATAGCGCCATCTACGTGAGCATCGGCGCGACCATGGACGACATGCAGAGCGCCGGCAATACCCAAAGTCTGGTGATGGTGCTGCCGGTCTTTTCGATCCTCTTCGTCGCTCCGATCATCGAAAACCCGGAAGGAATGGTTTCCAGATTTGCCAGTCTGTTTCCGCTTTCCAGTCCTTTGGCAGTGGTCATTCGCTCAGTATTCGTCAAGATCCCGCTATGGGAGCTGATGCTCAGTGCCGCCATTTTAGTCCTCAGCATCTATCTGATCTCGCGTTTGGCTGCCAAGATCTTCCGCGTGGGAATGCTCATGTATGGCAAAACGGCAAACATGGCAGAGATCATCCGCTGGCTGAGATACCGAGACTAATGTCATTTCGCGCCCCGGAAACCGATCTCAGGCTCCGGGGCGTAAGCCAGATCAATCTAGCTTGTCTTTGACAAACTGAGGCAGGGCAAAAGACGCAGAATAGATATCTTCATTGAAATATCGATACCTCTTTTTGGCATCACGGATCCGCTGTGCAACGCCCGTGTCTTTGGGGTTGTGCACTTTGGATGCCATCTGAAACATCCACAGTCCCGCTTGATATGTCTGTATGCCCGCCAGATAGGGATGAACATTGCCAAAGAGATCCTTCAGATCCCGATTGACTTCCACGATCAGATCCATCAGATCCGGGATCCAAGGGCTTTCGGATTGGATGGTGAGAATGCCGTCATCCGCCAAAGCTTTGTGGCAATCTCTAAAGAATTCCTTGCGAAACAATCCTGCCGCGGGACCCACAGGATCGGTGCTATCTACCAAGATCAGGTCAAATCTTTGGCTACTCGCCTGCATATATTTGATTCCATCGCCGAAGATCACTTCCACCCGCGGATCACTCAGAGATTGGGTAAACTCAGGAAAGTATGTCCTTGCCACCCGAGTCACCATCTCGTCTATCTCCACCTGCACCACTTTCTTGACCTTGGGGCAGCTGAGAACGCGGGTCATCGTTCCACAATCACCACCGCCGATGATCAGGACATTTTCGGGATTTGGATGGGCATAAAGAGAAGGCAGAGCGAGCATTTCATGATACACAAATTCATCTTCTGAGCTCAGCATTAAGACAGAATCCAGGAGCATGACCTTGCCCAGATCAGAGTTTTCGATCATCTCGAGTTTCTGATACTCGCTGCTTTCCTCATAGAGTTTTTTATTCACTTTCAGTGCCAAGCCCCGGTTTGGGCTATGATAGTCGATATGCCAATTTTCTTTCATACTATGCTCCTTGTGGTTTATGTGGCAGGCTCGCGCCATCTTCGGTGTCAAAAAGTCCGCGCTTGAGCTCCATATTGCTGGCGTTTTGAGCCTTGAAGGCTTCCTTCAGGCTGCGAAATAGGATCCAGGGATCGATCGTTTCGCCGCAGGTGAAGATATCCACCGCGGCATAGCCATATTCCGGCCAAGTGTGAATCGCCACATGGGATTCTGCTATCACCACCACTCCGCTGACGCCCCAAGGGCTAAAGGAATGGAAGGCGTGGGTCACGACGGTGGCTTGTGCCAAGATACAGGCATCCACCATCGCCTTTGAAATGTATTTTTCATCTTTTAGGATTTCATGATCACAATCGTAGAATTCTACGAGAATTTGTCTGCCAAGAGCTTGCATTTTTACCTCAAAATATCTGTCATATCTAGTTCGGAGCGGATCTACCCTGGACAGATAGATTCCTAGTGTAGCTGCACTTCGCCTGTATTGGCAAAGGCGCGGTCTTTCGTAACTGTGAGTGATTTGGGCGTTAATTGCGAGCTGCAGGAGGCGTCAATGTGGCGTTAAATGCAGACAATTTAACTAGTACCTCCACGTCGTCGATGAGGATGGGATTTTGCTTTGACAAAAAACTATACAGGGCTTCTTGCATGCAATGGATTCGGTTAAAAACCATGTATCTCACATCTTCTCCTTCTACGACTTTGTTTATTGAGTGCACAAAATCCGCGCAGGGGGAATGTGTCAAGTTCCAAGAATCTCTATCTATTCTGAAAGCCCCTTTGGGGCTTCATCTCGGCTTGAAAACGGGGCAAAACTGCGGCGATATTCGGCTATCATTTCATCCAAAGAGCGGTTGATCCGCGGCGACGGAGAGCTGAGAACCCGGCAATTGTGGCTGTAGACGGAATCTTTGGATTGCACGCTGAGCAGGAACGTCTTTTTGCTCTTGTCTTCACCATGGATGTGATAGATATAGCCATGCTTTTTCAGAGCTTTCAGATACAGATTGGCAGCAAAATGCCCGGTGAAAAAAAGATATCGGAGCTCACTATGGGGGGAGTAGATTCTGGCAAGCAAGCGAGTGTCAAAGACAAAACCCGTGAGATGATCATCCGCGGCTCTTTGGTCTTTGCGCAAAAAGCTGTGCAGGATGTCTCCCACTGCGAGCTTGTGGCGCTTAAGCAGACTCTCACATTGCGCTTTTGATCGGGGCCAGCGCGGATTATCCGGCTCAAAGACAGCCTTGATCACATACCAAAAGAGATTGTGGATGCTGCCATAGAAGAAGGGGATTTCGCCCTCACCTAGAGCAGAATCCTCCTTTTGGCAGAGCCTCCAGGGCGGAGCTGTGCCGATGATCAGTGCTATGGCACCGGATGGGATGTATGGCGAAAAGGGATGCTCCTGACGTTCCAGCATTGCGATCTCCAGATTGATCTTATCGCACTCTATTTGCAAGTTAAGATGCTGTCAACCTATATTTTGGCAGATAGACAAAACCGGCGAAGTCAAAGCGTGATCAGCCCGACTCCTCCGGTTTTGTGATATCCGAAATCTATCCTATGCTTTTACTATTGGCACCCAGATCTCCATAATCGAATCTGGGGAGCCATATTCAAAATCTTTCCCATAGAGCTCCAAATCATCTGAATTTCCCCGGCGATACTCGCTATTGGGCAACCACTGGGAATAGATCGCATCATAGGTATCCGAGAGAGTATCCAAGGTTCCCTTGTGCACAAAGACGGCATAATCAGCAGTCGACAGATTCCTGCTCTGCAGTCCCTCGGGTGTGGGCAGATCTTCGGGGTATTCCAGACACGCCATGTAGGTGAAGGGAGTGTCTTCATTCATTTCCACTTCCGGGTCATAAAAGCAAATGCCAAGCGCGTGTTCAAAATTCTCCGCTCCAGGCACTTTGCCACATAATCTTTGGTTGAAGTCATTCCACAAAGCCGGGATGCTATTTTGCTTCATGGTGTTTTGGCAGGATATCCCCACCACGCGAAACGCTGCTTTTGTCTCAAATCTTGGCTTGAGCATTTTTTCTCCTCTTACACTTTGGATCATCGGGTGAAAGAAGTGCATTGGACCCACTTGCCGCCTGAGTTTCCCGGGGCTGATGCCATAGACACAGGTGAAAGATCTGGTGAAAGCTGCCTGAGATTCATACTGATACTCGCCTGCCAGTTGCTTGATCGGCTTGGATGTGAAGACCAATTCCTTGGCTGCTTCACTCATCCTGCGTTTGCGGATGTATTCACCCACCGTAATCCCCGTGGAAGCCAGAAATACACGGTGAAAATGCCAAGCACTCATGTTTGCACAAGCGGCGATGTCTTCCAAGATCAGTCGATCTTTTAGCCCGCGTTCGATATAGCCCAGCGCTTTGTCCAGTTCATTTCTTCTTTGCATGCATGATCCTTGTGTGTTTTGATATTGTTTGCTGTAGCTGTGAACGCTATAGCTGTCAAGAGCAAAATTTTGATATATTTTGCTATGCCCCGGATAATCGGATCGGGGGAGGACCCTGCGAGACCAGTTTTGTCTTTAGCTTGGGTTTTCACGGGAGTTTCAGCTCCCTAAGTGCTTGAAAATTATGGCGCGCTCATGCCTTGCTCACCGCTCGCTCACCGGTCGAGCGTGCAAGCGGTGAGAAAATAAGGACTTAGGCGATTTGCGGCTGCGCCGAAAATCGGATTGAGTATTGATAATTGCGGATGGATAATTAGGGATCCGCTTAGCAAATCGAATTTACAATTTACGATTTACGATGTAGAATTAGGGTGTCGTAGTTAGCGTCCTCTTCGCGGCAAATCGAATGTAGAGTTTACGATGTTCGATGTAGAATTAGGTGGCGCTGCGCACGTGTCTGTAATAATACTACCAACCCAAAACCAGTCACTCCATATCTTCACCACCAGCCTCCACATTAGTCATTCCGTATCTTCACGACCAGCTCTACATTAGTCATTCCGGAAAGTCGAGCGGAGTGAGGCTTATCCGGAATCCATAAACATCCACAGATTTACACAAATTTGCACAGATTAGATTTAGAAGCTTGAGTATGATATACTAGCTTCCTGCACGGTTCAGCGGATGCCACCCTTATCACTAATTTGCCGCAAGAAACCGCATCTACACTGCCCTGTCTTCGCTGTGAAGCGCGACATGATATCGCGTCTACTATGGGCGGTTAAAAACCGCCCCAACTTTGCTTATGTCTTTCCCGCGAAGCTACAGGGTGCGGCGGAATGCAATCCCTCAAATCGGCTCACAAGCCGCTAAATACTCTTGAAACTTCAATTGCGACTCCCGAAACCCCTTTGCCTTGTGCGGAAATCCCGCGTCAAATTCCTCTGCTTTCTTTGCATCCAATCTGTAGGCATCGCCTTCATCAAAGGCTCCTGCTATCCCTTTGAGGGCTCCGGGAAGTAACTCAAGCACGATCAAAGCCGGAGAATACATCCTATCCATTGTATAGATCCCATATTCCCGTCCCGGGCGAAAACCAAAGCCGGCGTAATACTTGGGATCTCCATAGGTGATGACAGCGCCAAATCCCCGAGCCTTTGCCAGCTCTAGAGAGTATCTGAGCAGCTTCGAGCCGATGCCCATCATCTGATAGTTCGGATGCACACAAAGAGGGCCAAAGGTCAAGACATTATGCCGAATCCCACCATCATCCAGCACAGAACTGCGCGCAAACATGATGCTCCCCACGATCCTGCCACCCAGGATCGCCACCCAATCCAGCTCGGGTACAAATGCCTCCGTCTTGCGCATGGTGTGCACCAGATAATGCTCGTCGCAGCCGGGCACATTCTCATTCCAAAAAGCTTCCCGCGTGAGCTCTTCCACCTCTCTATAGTCCTGTGGACGTTCCAAACGCAGCTCAATCTTGTTGATATCCATCTTTCTCTCCCTTGGCGCTAGACAATGCCTGTGAATGCAATGATATCCGATACCGTGTCATGTCAAGAGCTGTGTTTTATGGATGGTTTCCACAATGTTCGAATCAGAGAATGAAACATAACACTGTGATAAGACAAGTGGTAACTGTGACAAATTATTGTCACTTATGACGGCCTGAGGATTCCGATGATTTGACAAAAGAG